>NZ_JANKAS010000002.1:0-300000 GCF_024622505.1 Irregularibacter muris | reverse complement strand
TATAGATAAAGAAAAACTGCCTAAACATATTGCGATTATCATGGATGGTAATGGACGATGGGCTAAAAAAAGAGGTTTACCACGTATGGCTGGACATCGTGCTGGAGTAGAAACCCTTAGAGAAGTAATAAGAACAAGTTCGGATATTGGAATTGAAGTTTTGACGCTGTATGCATTTTCAACTGAAAACTGGAAAAGACCTAAAAATGAAGTAGATGCTCTAATGAATCTTCTAGTCGAGTACCTGAATAAAGAAGTAGATGAACTACATAGGAATAATATTAAGATAAATGCCATAGGTGAGATTGATACTTTACCAGAGAAATCAAAGAAAGCTATTCTAGATGCCATGACCTTAACTGGAGAAAATACAGGATTAATAGTAAACGTTGCTCTAAATTATGGGGGACGAGATGAGCTAATACATGGATTTAAGGATATGTTAAATGCGGTGCAAAAAGGTAATTTAAAAATAGAAAATATCAATGAGAACACTGTAGAAAACTATTTATATACAGCAAATTTACCTGATCCAGATTTATTGATAAGACCTGGAGGAGAAATGAGAATAAGTAATTTTTTATTATGGCAATTAGCATATACAGAATTTTGCTTTACGGATATATTATGGCCTGACTTTAAAAAAGAAAATTTAATGGAAGCAATTATATCTTATCAAGTAAGAGATCGTAGGTATGGAGGAATATGATAAAGGATGGGGGTATATCGATGTTTAAAAGAATAGTTACAGCAATTTTAGGAATCCCCTTACTAATACTTGTTATATTACTAGGAAATCTACCATTATTGGTGGGCACAATTATTTTAACATCTATAGGTCTTTGGGAATTGTATAAAGCTATGGAAAGCCAAGATATAAAGATAAATATTATCATTGAGATAATATTCAATATAGGCTTACTCATTCTTATGTCAAGCTTTCCAAAATATATTATTCCATACCTGGTTTTTCTATTTATCTTTCATTTAGTGTATCAATTATTTACGAAAGAACCCTCTTTTAAGATGGCGTTATTGAGTTTCGGTGGAATATTTTATATTAGTTTTTTATTTGGACATATTTTACTTTTTTCAAATATTCCCTATGGGAAATATTTGATTTGGTTAGTATTTCTTATTGCTTTTTCAACCGATACGTTTGCATATTTTACAGGAATATTTTTGGGTAAAAACAAATTATGCCCCTCCATCAGTCCTAAAAAAACAATAGAAGGAGCCATAGGAGGAATAATAGGGAGCTTATTCGTGAGCCTATTATTTGGATTATATATTTTAAAAGCCTATGATATTTCAATGTCCTTGGTACATTTTGTAGTCTTAGGAGGAATTACCAGTGTCATCTCTCAACTTGGTGATTTAACAGCTTCCTCTATTAAAAGAACTTATGGCATTAAGGATTTTGGAAATATTTTTCCTGGACATGGAGGCGTATTAGATAGATTTGATAGCATACTTTTCACTGCACCTGTCGTATATTATTATATAAGCATTTTTATATTATAATATGGGTGAGTGAATTGAAAAAAGAAATAAAAAGAAATGGGTATTTTATCATTAGTTTAGGTATTGTAATATTAACTACAATATTTTTTTCCGTGTTAGGACCTTTTGTATTAGGGATATTTATTGCCATACTAATAGAGCCTATAGTAAAATTTATGGAAAAAACATTTTATATGAAAAGAAATATAGGCACCTTAATTAGTATGGTATTTATTTTATTTTTAATTGCAACCACAATATTTTTGATTCTAGGAATAATTTTAAATGAATTAGGCATAATGCTTAATCAATGGTCAAGGATTTATACATTTATTAATAAAATCATGCTATACCTTCATAAATGGTTGAGTACAATGGGGATTATAAAACAATGGGAAGCAAATTTTGAAAATATAGCTTATAATAGCATACTAACTATAACAAAAAACCTAGATACCATTAGACAGGGATTTATTAATGCTTTTGAAAACTTTTCTTCAAGTATTTTATTTTGTATTATTAGCATGATCAGTGCTTATTTTATTTCAAAGGATAAAAAATATTTCTTAAAAATATTAAAGAAAATACTTCCCTCTTCCCTCTATATATCTACTAAAGAATATATTATTGACCTTTTATCTCTTGGGAAAAAGATGATATTCATATATATACAAATTATTTTGGTAACCACTATACAAATAATATTAGGGCTATATATACTAGGAATACCCTTTCCTTTTTCAATTGGGATATTAGCAGGCATAGCGGATATTTTGCCTATAATCGGTCCAGGTATTGTCTTTTTACCAGGAATTCTTTATTGTCTTATTATAAAAAATTATTATTTAAGCTTGGGTTTATTAATATTGTTTATTATCATTAATATAAATCGGCAAATATTGCAAATGAAATTAGTGAATAAAGAGTTTGAAATCCATTCTCTTTTTATTATATTTGCTATTTATGTAGGATATAAATTAATAGGGATTGCAGGAATATTCATCGGTCCTATTATTTTAGTTATGTTAAAAAACTTCATATATCATTATAATAAGCGCAAAATCTAGGATAAGAATAGAGAAAATACTATACCCGATTTATCGATTACAAAAGAAAAATTTAAAATAGATAGGACTTGTGGCTTGAAAAGAGATTTTTGGGGTAAAATATGGTAGATATCAATAAAGAAAATACTCTTATTTAGAGAAAAATAATATAAATTCTAGAAATAGACCTAATCAATATTAAGGACGGTGATGGAGTGAGTACAATAATTTTTTCTTTAATTATATTTGGTATTCTCGTTATATTTCATGAATTTGGTCACTATAGTGTGGCGAAGTTGATTGGAGTAAAAGTGGAAGAGTTTGCCGTAGGTATGGGGCCAAAGATTTTTGGATTTAAAAAAGGGGAAACAGTATATAGTTTAAGGGCATTGCCTCTAGGTGGTTTTTGCAAGATGCTAGGAGAGGATGAAGATTCTCATGATGTAAAAAGTCTTAGTAATCAAAGCAAGTTAGGAAGAGCGGCTGTATTTGCAGCAGGTTCTTTTATGAATATCATTTTAGCAATTATCTTGCTCACCATAGTTTTCTATTCAGTAGGTACCCCTACTACGACCATTAAAGAAGTGGATAAAGAATATCCGGCTTATGAAGCTGGGCTAAGACCCGGAGATCAAATCGTTGAGATAAATGGTCAGTCTATCAAAAATTATACACAGATTGAGAATATTATAACCACGAATAAAGATGGACAGTTAAATGTTATTGTGAATAGAAACAGTACCCTTGAAGAGCTAAATATTCATCCTAAATTTGACAAGGATTTAGCAAGATATAGAATTGGGATTGTCCCCCGTTCAGAAAGTTCCATAATGAATGCAGTTACTTCATCAATACATCAAATAATTTTTCTTACTGGGACAATGTTGAACTATCTAGGACAGCTGATTATAGGAAAGGGTGATACAAGTGGTTTAGTCGGTCCAGTTGGTGTTGTGGCTATTGTTAATGAAGCAGCTAAGAGTGGTTTATTACCTGTAATTCATTTGGCAGCCATGATCAGTTTAAACTTAGCCGTGTTTAATTTGCTGCCAATTCCAGCCTTAGATGGTAGCCGATTATTTTTTCTTGCTATTGAGGGTATAAGGGGCAAACCTGTAAAGCCAGAAAAAGAGGGAATGTTTCATTTTGTAGGATTTGTACTATTAATGATACTAGCTGTATTTATTGGATATAGAGATATTACAAGATTTACCAACCTTTTTTAGAAAAACCGTAGAAATATTCGTAGCCTAAACACAAGAAAGCTTTCCAGAATGTGATAAAAAATCTCAGAATAAAAAACGAAAAAAATATAGAATAACGGAGGAAACCCATGAAGATTGCAGCCATTATACCTGCTTTCAATGAAGAAAGTAGAATAGAAAACGTATTAAATGCGGTGAAAAAAGTTGAAATAATCGATGAGATCATTGTAGTGGACGATGGTTCTGAAGATAATACCTATCATGTTGCTGTTAAAAATGGCATTAAGGCAATCCGTTTGGAAAAAAACCAAGGCAAAGGTGGAGCGATTATGAAAGGGGTTCATAGCACCGATGCAGATACTTTAGTTCTACTTGACGCCGACTTGATAGGATTGACTCCTGAACATATTACTGATCTTATTGAACCTATTCTTGGTACCGATGTTCAAATGACCTATGGACTATTTTCTGATGGTAGGTTAGCTACCGACTTTGCTCAGAAAGTAGCACCATTTTTAACTGGGCAAAGAGTAGTGAAAAGAGAAATTTTTCAACAACTGGCACATTTGGAGATATCACGTTTTGGTATGGAAGTTGCTTTAACAAGATATGTCAGAAAAAACAATATTCCCTCCGTAGGGGTGCCAATGGCAAATATGACCCATGTTATGAAAGAAGAAAAACTAGGCTTGTTTAAGGGTTTTTCAGCAAGATTAAAAATGTATTGGGAAATTATTAAAATTATTAAAATCTCATAATTTATGGAGTGATATCATTGGAGTTATCTAATTTGGAGATGTTTAAGAGATTATTATTGGCCCTGCTTTTAAGTGGTCTTATTGGCTATGAAAGAGAGTATACCAATAAACCCGCGGGTTTTAGAACTCACATTTTAGTTTGCACAGGAGCTACTATAGTCATGATGATATCCATTAGAATGTACGAATTATATCAGCTATCACCGAGGTTAGATCCAACACGTTTAGGAGCACAGGTTATTAGCGGAATTGGTTTCTTAGGAGTTGGAACCATTATTAGAGAAGGAGATAGTGTAAAGGGTTTAACAACAGCCGCTAGTATCTGGACAATCGGGTGTATAGGATTATCCATTGGTGCAGGGCTATATATTTTAAGTTTACTTTCTACATTTTTTGTATTTCTAGCTCTAGTCGTATTTAATAAGGCTGAATTACTCTATATTTCAAAAAAACGCTTTCAGCATGTGGTGGTAATTACTGTAAATGAATCTGGGCAACTACAAAAAATTAGTGATAAGATAAACTCCCTAAATATAAAGGTAAATAATATTGAGATGATTACATCAGAGAAAGACAACATTAAGTTCGACTTTTTATTAAAGTTACCCTCTTCTGTTAGCGGAGAAGAATTCGTACAGGAAATTTCAGCTTTAGAGGAGGTTCTTTCTGTTAAGTTGCTGTATTAACAAGGAGGAAAATATATTGCATTCAATAGAGAAAAAAAACAAATTTTTCGATAAAATAATTCAGAACAATCAATTTACATTTCTAAATAATTGTCAAATAAAAAAAGTAAAAGTAAACAAGGACCTGAATAGCTGGGAAATAATTTTAGAAGGTCCTTTTAAGATTGAAAATATTTTAATTAAAGAATTAGAAAATTATTGTTTAACTTACTATCCTTTTGTAAAGGATATTCATATTACCTATAGAGAAATTACCTCCTTGTCTGCGGAGGATAGAAAGTATAATTCCATACAAGACTGGTATACAGAAGGTAGGAAGGAATTATTTTTATGGGTAAAAAAAGATTACCCCTCCATTATATCTTCCATTCCCCTTGAAGATTGGAAGATAGATAATAATATTCTTATAATAAAGGCAGATTCTCAAATTGCATTAGAATCAATTCATAATAGAAACATACCTGCATTTATTCGGGAAAAACTATCAAAAAAAGTCATCCAACCTTTTAAAGTGGAATTCATCATCAGACAGGATAATGTAGACAAGGGTGAATTTCACAATTTAAAGGAAAAAGAGCTTAGGAAGATTATTGAAAAGACTGTAGTTCAGCAAGATGATAGCATAGTTAAAACAGCGAATAATGAAAATCATAGGCAAGAAAAAAGCTTTACCCGTCGTGTAATTAAAGGGAAAAACATTACTGGCATTCCTACTCATATAGAGAAAGTTAGCTTAGAGTCAGGAACCATAATTATTCAGGGTCATGTATTTGATTTGGAATGTCGATTGTTCAACAATAATAAAGGAATTATAACTTTTAATATAACAGATTATTCTAATTCCATTACCGTCAAAGCCTTTGATAAAAAAGATGCATTAGAGTCGATGCAGGAGGACTTAACTGAAAACCCTTATGTGAGAGTAAAAGGGGAGGTGCAATTTGACAAATATAGTAGAGAGATAGTGGTAATGGCCAAAGATGTCCAACTCTATAATCATCAGGAAAAAATAGATACCTGTGAGGAAAAAAGAGTTGAGTTGCATGTTCATTCACAGTTTAGTGCCATGGATGGTATTTCTAATATTAAAAGTATTATAGAGCAAGCAGCGAGATGGGGACATCAGGCCATAGCAGTAACAGATCATGGAGTACTACAAGCTTATCCAGATGCGATGAATGCGGGTAAAAAGAATAATATTAAAGTGATCTATGGGGTAGAAGGTTACTTGGTTGATGATGATGACGCCGTAGTGTGGGGGGAAAATCAGGGGGAGCTAGATCAAACCTTTATCGTCTTTGACATTGAAACCACAGGATTATCACCAGATAAAAATCAAATTACTGAAATCGGTGCTGTAAAAATAAAAAATCAACAGGTGATTGATAGATTTAGTACATTAATAAATCCTGAATGTCCAATTCCACTAAAAATCACAGAATTAACAGGTATAACAGATGAGATGGTTGAAAACCAACCAAAAATCAGTGAAGTATTGCCTACCTTTTTAGAGTTCTGTGACGATGCAGTACTCGTTGCACATAATGCTAAATTCGATATATCCTTTATAAAAAACAAAGCCTTTGAAATGGGAAGACAAGTTAACAATACCATATTGGATACTCTTGCTCTAGCAAGAATGAGTTTACCTCAACTTAAAAGACATCGTCTAAATAATCTAGCAAAATATTTTGACGTTAAACTTCTTAATCATCATAGAGCTGTTGATGATGCCGAAGCAACGGCTGAAATATTTATGAATTTAATCAATATGGCTAAAGACAAGGGAGCAAATAAACTAAAGGATTTAAATTTTATCTTTACCGATAAGAACGCTATTAAAAAAATGGATACTTTTCACGTGATTATCTTAGTAAAAAATCAAATTGGCTTGAAAAATTTATATAAGATTGTGTCAATGTCTCATATAGATTATTTTTACAGAAGACCACGCATACCTAAAAGTCTCCTAACAGAGTTAGGAGAGGGACTGATTATCGGTACCGCATGTGAAGCAGGAGAATTGTATCGAGCTTTATTGAGAAAAGCTGAAGAAAGTGAATTGAAGAAACTTATATCCTTTTACGATTACTTGGAAATACAGCCTATTGAGAATAATAAGTTCTTAATAGAAAAGGGAATTGTTGAAAATAGTGATGGACTAAAGGAAATTAATAAAAAAATAGTAGAATTGGGAGAGAAATATAATAAACCTGTAGTAGCTACTTGCGATGTTCATTTTCTACAGGAGCACGATAAAATCTTTAGAGAAATATTAATGACTGGGCAAGGGTTTAGTGACGCCAACAACCAACCTCCACTTTACCTTCGCACCACCGATGAAATGTTAATGGAATTTGAATACTTAGGAGAGAAAAAATGTCAGGAAGTTGTTATTAAAAATACAAATTTGATTGCAGAACAAATTGAAGAGATTCTTCCTATACCACAGGAAACTTTCCCTCCTAAGATAGATGGAGCGGAAGATGATATATATAATATGACTATGACAACAGCCCATAAAATATATGGAGAAGACTTACCAGAGGTTGTACAAAAACGATTAGATAAAGAGTTGAATTCTATTATTAGCAATGGATATGCCGTTTTATATTTAATTGCTCACAAATTGGTTGCAAAATCTCTACAGGATGGTTATCTTGTAGGTTCAAGGGGTTCGGTGGGTTCATCTCTTGTAGCTACGTTTACGGACATTACCGAGGTAAATCCTCTGCCCCCGCATTATATATGTCCTAAATGTAAGCATTCACAGTTTTTTGATAGCAATGTTGTAGGGGTGGGGCCAGATTTACCAGATGCAAATTGTCCTGTATGCAATAGTCCATATAAAAAAGATGGATTTGATATACCCTTTGAGGTTTTTCTAGGATTTGAAGGGGATAAGGAACCCGATATCGATTTAAATTTCTCTGGAGAATACCAACCTGTTGCCCATAGATATACAGAGGAATTATTCGGAAAAGGTCAAGTATTTAGAGCAGGGACAATTGGGACCATTGCGGACAAAACGGCATACGGCTTTGTAAAGAACTATGTAGATGAGAAAGAGAAGGTTCTTCATAATGCGGAGATGAACCGCCTTGTAAGAGGTTGCACGGGAATAAAAAGATCAACAGGGCAGCACCCTGGGGGGATTATGGTAGTCCCTGCTGACAAAGAAATATATGACTTTTCCCCTATTCAGAGACCAGCCGATGATCAAGAAACTGATATTATTACCACACATTTTGACTATCATTCTTTAAGTGGCCGTCTATTAAAATTAGATATATTGGGTCATGATGATCCGACTGTTATACGTATGTTAGAGGATTTAACAGGGATGGACGCTACAAAAATCCCTTTGGATGATGAGAAAACCATGAGCATTTTTACCAGTCCAGAGGCATTGAATGTGAGTAATGAAGATATCGGCAGTACAGTAGGTACATTTGGGATTCCAGAATTTGGTACGCGGTTTGTAAGACAGATGTTGGAGGACACCAAACCGACAGCCTTTGCTGATCTTATTCGTATTTCAGGTTTATCCCATGGTACAGATGTCTGGCTGAATAATGCTCAAGAACTTGTAAGAAATAATACATGCTCCATTAAAGAGGTTATTTCTACTAGAGATGATATTATGGTGTATTTAATTTATAAGGGTTTAAAGCCCAAATATGCTTTTAAGATTATGGAAAGTGTTAGAAAAGGTAGAGGATTAGGGGAAGAAGATCAAGCAGAAATGGAAAAGAACGGAGTCCCTCAATGGTATATTGAATCTTGTAAAAAAATCAAATATATGTTCCCAAAGGCCCATGCTTCAGCCTATGTTATGATGGCATTTAGAATCGCATATTTTAAAGTTCATTTTCCCCTTGCTTTTTATGCTACCTATTTTTCAGTAAGGGCAGATGATTTTGATGCCGATTTAATTATAAAGGGAAGGGATACCATCAACGAAAAAATTAAAGAACTAGAAGGCAAGGGAAATGCTTTGACTGTTAAAGAAAGAGGCCTATTAACTGTTTTAGAGATTGCTCTAGAGATGTATTGTAGAGGTTTTAAAGTGTTGCCTGTTGATTTATATAAATCCCATGCAGACAAGTTTATCCTTCATGATGATGCATTATTAGCCCCTTTTAATTCATTACAGGGCTTAGGAATAAAAGCTGCCTATAGTATTATGCAATCAAGAGAAGAAGGGAAATTTATTTCTAAAGAAGATCTTAGGGAAAGAAGTAGAATTAGTAAAACAGTGATTGAAATATTGGATCAGCATGGTTCATTAGAAGGATTGCCTGATAGTAATCAACTCTCATTATTCTAAGAAAAGTTGAGTAAAAGGGTGAAAAAGTCAACACCTTGCGCCGTAAGGAAATAAGTGTTATAATTATTCTAAATACTGAATAAAACACTGGCAAAAGAGTGGGGAAAACCCGCTCTTTCCTTTTGTAGGCCTTTATATACATAAGTAGAACAAAAAAAGCAACAATAACTATATAAGACCAAAGGAGGAGAAATATGTCTAAAAGAAAAGTTGAAGATATTGTAGAAGAATTAGCACATCCTATGCTTAGCGATTATAAATTCGAATTGGTAGATATTGAATTTAAAAAAGAAGGACCTAGCTGGTATTTACGTCTATACATTGATAAACCTGGAGGAATTTCCATAGATGACTGTCAATTGGTTAGCGAACAGCTTAGCGATCTATTAGATGAAACAGATCCCATTGAGCAGAGTTATTATTTAGAAGTTTCATCCCCAGGTATTGATCGTCCACTAAAAAAGCCCGAAGATTACGAGAAATTTAAAAATCATAAAATAGAAATTAAGCTTTATGCACCTTTTAAGGGCAACAAGAAATTTGTTGGTACCTTAATAGGACTAGAAAACAATCATATAATTTTAGATACTGAAAATCAGGGCCAATATGAGATACCATTAGAAACAGCCTCATCGGTGCGCTTATATGTTGAATTTTAATATATTGGAGGGTGAAAAATGAATATTGAGTTTATAGAGGCATTGGATCAAATTGAAAAAGAAAAAGGGATTAATAAAGAAGTATTGTTAGATGCCATCGAAGCGGCGATTACATCGGCTTATAAAAGAAATTTTGGTTCAGCTCAAAATATCAAAATAACCATTGATCGACAATCGGGGGAAGTGAAAGTATTTTCTTTGAAAAATGTAGTGGACGTGGTTGAATCCGAACTGTTAGAAATAAGTTTGAAAGAGGCAAGAGCTATTGAGCCCAACTATGAAGTAGGAGACGTAGTAGAAGAACTAGTAAAGCCCAAAAACTTTGGTAGAATTGCCGCCCAGACTGCAAAGCAAGTAGTTGTTCAAAGAATAAGAGAGGCAGAGAGGGGAATTATTTATGATTTATATTATAATAGAGAAGATGAAATTATAACAGGAATGGTTCAACGAAAAGAAAGAAATAATGTATTTATTGACTTGGGAAGAACAGAAGCTGTTTTAAGTCCAAGCGAACAAATGCTGGGAGAAAGTTATAACCATGGAGATAGGATTAAACTGTATATCGTAGAGGTTAAAAAAACAACAAAGGGTCCACAAATATTGGTATCAAGAACACATCCTGGACTAGTAAAACGATTGTTTGAATTAGAAGTACCTGAGATATATGATGGGGTTGTGGAAATTCGATCTATTTCAAGGGAAGCGGGATCAAGAACAAAAATGGCAGTATACTCTTCTAATGAGAATGTAGACGCTGTAGGAGCTTGTGTAGGACATAAAGGCTCTAGAGTACAACAGATTGTAGATGAACTAAAGGGTGAAAAAATAGATATTATTAAGTGGAGTGAGGATTCTAAAGAATATATTGCTAGTGCATTGAGTCCTGCAAAAGTTTTATCAGTAGAGGTTTGCGAAGAGGAAAAATCGGCAAAGGTCATAGTGGATGACTATCAATTATCTCTAGCAATAGGGAAAGAAGGCCAAAATGCACGTTTGGCTGCTAAATTGACTGGATGGAAAATTGATATAAAAAGCAAATCAGCAATGGATGAGGACACCAATAAGGAGAGTAATTTATCCTAAAATATGAGAGGAGGAAAAGTGTTGAAAAGAAAGATTCCTCAAAGAATATGTATCGGATGTCAAGAAGCAAAAGATAAAAAACAATTAATACGGATAGTAAGAAATAAAGAAGGAGAAGTTTTTTATGACTCCACAGGTAAGGCTAATGGTAGGGGTGCGTATATTTGCAAAAATATTGATTGTTTTGACGCTGCTATAAAAAACAAGAAAATAGAGAAAGCTTTTAATAAAGGGATAGACGAAACTATAAAAAATAGATTAAGAGATGAGATATTTAATGAATAGGCAAAAGATTTATTCTTTTTTAGGATTATGTCAAAGAGCCGGGAAAGTTGTTTCAGGAGAGGTCGGCGTGAGTACTAATCTGAAAAAAAGGAAATTAAAATTAGTGATTATAGCTGAGGATGCGTCGGAAAATACAAAGAAAACTTATATTAATGAGTCTAAAAAATATAACGTATCTTTAATCATTCTAGGGGATAAAGTTAGCCTTGGAAATGCGATAGGAAAGGAATATAGATCTATCGTTGGAATTAAAGACAAAAATATGGCAGAAAATCTTATGAGGATTTATAGTAACAAATAATTTAGGGGGTGAAGCTCGTGGCAAAAATTCGAGTTTACGAGTTAGCAAAAAAATTGAATATAAGTAGTAAGGAATTGATAGCACAGTTAGAGGATTTAGATATTCGTGTGGTAAACCATATGAGTACTTTAGAAGCAGAACAAGCAAGTCTAATTATGGATTTACTAAAAGATGAAACCTTGGATATAGACAAGGAGAAACATGAAGTGAATAATATCAATAATGATTTGGAGGATACAAATATAAAATCTACTGAGAAAAGAAAAAACCAGAAAAATATTTCGAGGAACAAAAGCCATCATTCCCCGAAAGAAGAACAAAATAAGAAGACACAGAAACCTGAGCATCATGAGGAAAATATTGTGGAGAAGAGTGCAGGACACAGCAGCAAAAAAGAAATAGAATTGTTATCCTCTATACAAGTGGGCGTTTTAGCTGAAAAACTTTCTAAGTCTTCCAGTGAAGTCATTAAAAAGCTGATGCTTTTAGGGATAATGGCAACTATTAATCAGGAAATTGATTTTGATACTGCGAGTATGGTTGCTGAAGAATTTGGATATGCTGTAGTAGAAGCAAAAGAAGAAAGTATAGAGGAAAAGTTGAATATAGATGAAAAGGATGAACCAAAGGATTTAGTCAAACGTCCTCCTGTTATTACAGTTATGGGGCATGTTGATCATGGGAAAACCTCTTTGCTAGATGCTATACGAAAAACTAAGGTTACTGAAAGAGAAGCAGGCGGGATTACACAACATATAGGTGCCTATACAGTTAAGGTGGACGGTGAAACCATAACCTTTTTAGATACTCCGGGCCATGAGGCTTTTACAGCTATGCGTTCTAGAGGGGCTAGTATAACGGATATAGCTATTTTAGTTGTAGCTGCCGATGATGGAGTAATGCCACAAACAATAGAGGCTATAAACCATGCTAAAGCGGCTAATGTTCCGATTATTGTTGCCATTAATAAAATTGATAAACCTGCCGCTAATCCCGATAGAGTAAAACAGGAGTTAACAGAACATGGTTTATTAGTAGAGGAATGGGGCGGAGATATTATATCTGTAGCAGTGTCTGCCCATACCGGTGAAGGTTTAGATCAATTGTTAGAAATGATACTATTAGTTGCTGAAATGCAGGAATTAAAGGCAAACCCTAATCGTAGAGCTAAAGGTTCTATTGTGGAGGCTCAACTTGATAAGGGGCGGGGAACAGTAGCAACCCTATTAATAGAAACAGGCACAATACACGTCGGAGACTCAGTTGTAGCTGGTGTATCTCACGGTAAGGTAAGAGCGATGGTAGATGATAAGGGCAAGAGAGTTAAAGAGGCAGGACCCTCTATGCCTGTAGAGATAATTGGTCTATCTGAGGTTCCCTCAGCAGGTGATACTTTTTATGTTGTAGAAGATGACAAAATCTCTCGACAAATTGCAGAGACGAAAAAAGAAGAAATAAGAGAGCAACATATACATCAAACCCAAAGACTATCCTTAGAAGATTTATTTAATCAAATACAACAAGGTACAGTAAAAGAAATTAATATTATTATTAAGGCTGATGTTCAGGGATCTATAGAGGCTTTAAAACAGTCCTTAGTAAGACTTAGCGATGATGAAGTAAAGGTTAATGTCATTCATACAGGAGTAGGGGCAATTTCCGAGACAGATGTAATGCTAGCCTCTGCCTCTAATGCTATTATTATTGGATTTAATGTTAGACCTGATAATAATGCCCGTAGCATTGCCGAAAAAGAAAAAGTTGATATACGTTTATATCGAGTTATATACAATGCAATTGAAGATATCCAAGATGCAATGAAGGGAATGCTAGACCCTGAATATAAAGAAGTAATCATGGGAAGAGCAGAAATACGACAAACTTTTAAAGTCCCCAATATAGGTACTATTGCAGGCTGTCATGTTATTGATGGGAAAATAAATCGTAACAATGAAGTAAGAATTATTAGAGACGGAATTGTTGTACATGAAGGCGGTATTTCATCTTTAAAGAGATTTAAGGATGACGTGCGTGAAGTTGCATCAGGTTATGAGTGCGGAATTGGCATAGAAAAATATAATGATTTAAAAGAGAATGATATCATAGAGGCCTTTACCATGGAGGAAATACCTAGATAGTTATAAATTAAAGAGGGTGAGAATATTGTCCCATAGAATTAACAGAATTAATGAAGAAATGAAAAAAGCATTAAGCACGTTAATTAAGAATCAAATAAAGGATCCGCGAATATCAGAGCTTTTAAGTATAACTCAAGTAGATGTTACAAATGACTTAAGATATGCAAAAGTTTTTATCAGTGTTTATGATGATAAGGAAAAGCAAAAGGATACCTTGAAAGGCTTAGAAAGTGCAGCGGGACTTTTAAGGCGAGAAGTAGGTAAAAAAATCCGTTTAAGATATACACCAGAGTTGTTATTTGAAATTGATCATTCCATAGAATATGGAATGCATATTGAAAGTATTCTAAAAAATATTAATGAATCAGAGGATTAATATGTTTAAGGAAATAACAAACACAATAAAAAAATATAATTCTTTTATCATTACATCTCATGTATCACCTGATGGAGATGCACTTGGTTCTTCCATAGCTTTGGGATTGGCGCTGAAAAAGCTTGGAAAAAAAGTGATTTATAACATAGATCCTTCCTTAGGGGATAAATTATCCTTCTTGACGGACATAACTCAATTATCCCCTAATAAAAATATAAATAAATATGATGTAGCCATTTGCTTAGATTGTAGTGATATTAATCACTTATATGATTCTAATTCTATAAAACATGGTGAGCAAATTATAAATATTGATCATCACATCAATAATCATCGTTATGGTTCTATTAATTTTATTGATTCAAAGGCCGGGGCTACAGGAGAAATCATATATGACTTGATTAAGCAATTGGGAGTTGATGTAGACAAGGATATGGCCATTGCTTTATATACTGCAATAGTAACGGATACAGGTGGGTTTAAATATAGCAACACTACTTCTAGAACGCATCTTATCACAAGTGAATTACTAAAACTCCCCATAAGCCCATGGAAAATCAATAAAAAATTATTTGATGAGCACAGCAAGTCTAAGATTTTTTTAATTGGAAAAGCAATGAATAGCCTTAGGCTATACTTTAACGGCAAATTAGCTTTAATCCAAATAGATTTAAATGACCTAGAAGAAGTAGGGGCTACCCCAGGAGACATTGAGGGAATTATTAATTACGGCAGAGATATTATAGGTGTTGAGGTGGCAGTACTAATCAAGGAAAATAAGCCTGGTGAATATAAAGTAGGTTTTCGTTCCAACGAATACATTGATGTAGGAGAGATTGCCTTGAGTTTAGGTGGAGGCGGTCATATTAGAGCTTCAGGATGTACGATGCGAGGGAATATCGATGATATTATAGAACAGCTTAAAGAGATAATATCAAAAAAACTATAATATGGTGATAATAATGGATGGAATATTGAATATACTAAAGCCCCCAGGAATGACATCCCATGATATTATAAACTGGGCTAGAAGAAATTTTAAAGAAAAAAAGGCAGGCCATACAGGAACATTAGATCCAGGTGCAGCGGGAGTATTACCCGTTTATTTAGGTAAAGCTACAAAAGTGATACCTTATATTAATGATGAAAAAAAAACCTACAGAGCCAAAATTGTTTTTGGTGCTACAACGGATACCCAGGACAGTTTTGGACAAGTGTTAAGCAACGTTACTCCAGATTTTGGTCTTTCTCACTTTAAGGAAGTATTGGACAGCTTTACTGGTGAAATTCTACAGAAACCCTCAATATATTCGGCTATTAAAGTAAAAGGGAAAAAGTTATATGATTATGCTCGTCAAGGGAAAGAAGTAGATATCCCCGTAAGAAAGATATTCATCAATGAAATAAAAATCTTGCATCACAATATCCCACAATATGCTTTTATAGAAGTAACGTGTTCCAAGGGCACCTATATTCGTAGCCTGTGTGCAGATATAGGGGAAACTTTAGGTTGTGGTGCATATATGGGTTTTTTATTGAGAACTGCTTCAGGTAAGTTCAATATATTTTCTTCCCATACTCTAGAGGAGCTAGAAGAAAGTAATCAAAAAGGACAGTTGGAGAAAATGTTACTTCCACTGGAATTCTCATTAGATGAATATCAAAAAATTCATATTAAAAATAGTGCAAGCAATTCCCTGAAAAATGGAAATTCAATTTATCCTCAAGGGATTGAAGAGGATTTATCTCCATATAAAACTGACCAATTTATATTAGCCTATTTAAATAATCATTTAGCAGCAATTGGAAATATTAAATATGAAGAAGCAAGAAATAGATATTATTTTAAACCTATACGTGTGTTGTAGTAAGGAGAGAATGTAATGGAACTAATAGAACAGATTGGGGATATTCAAAATCAAATACAACCATCAGTTGTTGCCCTGGGATATTTTGATGGTATACATTTAGGACATCAAGAGCTAATTATGGCTGCAAAAAAAATTGCGGTAGAAAAAAAAATCAAAAGTGTAGTTTTTACCTTTCAATCCCATCCACTATCTATTCTTTCTCCTTCCAGCGCTCCAAACTTATTAACTTCTAATAGTAAAAAAATAGAGATCATTGAATCTATGGGCATTGACTATATGATTTTTCCCAAATTTACGTCGGATATTATGCGCACTACACCCGAGGACTTTGTGAAAGATATTTTAGTGGATAAATTTAATACTCGACAGGTTATTGTCGGTTTTAATCATAGATTTGGATATAAAGGACAAGGTACTCCAGAACTTTTAATGAGTTTAGGTGAAAAGTTTGGATTTGAGGTGACCATAATTAAACCGGTACAAATAAGCGGGAAAGTAATAAGCAGTACATTAATACGGGAATTAATTCAAAGTGGTCAGGTAGAAGAGGTAATAAAATATTTAGGTCATCATTATTCTATTGAAGGAAAAGTTGTCCATGGGAAAGGGCTTGGGAAAAAACTATTTGTTCCAACGGCAAATATTAATGTACAGTATAATGTCCTTCTCCCCAAATTAGGGGTATATCATACAATGGTTAACTACGATAATACTTTACATCATGCAGTTACTAGTGTTGGTTTCAATCCAACTTTTGAAGAACATCCCTTATCCATTGAAACTTATATCCTAGATTTTGATGATAATTTATATGATAAAACAATTGAGGTATTTTTCATAGAGAGAATACGGGATGAAATGAAGTTTATGTCTTTAGAGGACTTAGTTCATCAAATAAAAACAGATATTGACTTTGTAAGACATAAAATTAAAAATTAGCTGTATTTACAAATATAAGACAGTATGATAAAATGATTTTTGACGAAACTTGATCCATTTGCACGGATTATCGAGTCTCCGACGATATTCTGGGCTAATGGGGATATACCAAAAGGAGGTGACATTTTATGACAATGTCTAATGAGCAAAAACAAAGCATTATTGACCAGTATAAATTACATGAGTCTGATACTGGTTCACCAGAGGTTCAAATTGCAATGTTAACAAAGAGAATTAATGATTTGACAGAACATTTAAAAACCCACAAAAAAGATCATCATTCTAGAAGAGGATTATTGAAAATGGTTGGGCAACGAAGAGGTTTGTTAAATTACTTAATGGACAAAGATATTGAAAGATATAGGGCTATTATTGCTAAACTAAACCTACGTAAATAATAATAGGCGGTAAAAGCCGCCTATTATTTTATTATGAAAAGAATGAATGCACAAGAATAGGATACAATAAACTTAGAAGGGAGGAATTAATGTTTATGGAGAAACAGATATTTAAAACCATTTCCGCTGGACGAGAATTAAAAATAGAAACTGGACAACTAGCACAGCTTGCCAATGGTTCAGTCTTAGTCAGTTACGGTCATACAACAGTTTTAGTTACTGCAACCGCGTCTAAAGCACCTAGAGAAGGAATTGACTTTTTTCCTTTAAGCTGTGATTATGAAGAAAGATTATATGCCGTAGGTAAAATTCCAGGTGGTTTCATTAAGCGGGAAGGGAGACCAACTGAAAAAGCTGTCTTATCCTCCAGATTAATGGATAGACCTTTAAGACCTTTGTTCCCCAAAGGTTTTAGGAATGATGTACAGGTAATTGCTACAGTCCTTTCAGTGGATCAGGATAACTTACCAGAAATTGTAGCTATGATAGGATCATCCGTTGCTTTATCTATTTCTGATATCCCTTTTCATGGACCTACGGGTTCAGTATCTATGGGATTGGTAGAAGGTGAGTTGGTTGTAAATCCCACTAGTGCTCAGAGAGAGATTAGTGAATTGAATTTGGTTGTATCAGGTACTAAAGAAGCGATTATGATGGTAGAAGCTGGGGCCAATGAAGTCACAGAAGAGGTCATGTTGACAGCTATATTAACTGCCCATGAGGAAATTAAAAAAATAATTGAATTTCAAGAAGAAATTATTAAGGCAGTGGGTAAGGAAAAAATTGAAATTGAGTTATTTAAACCAAATGCAGTAATCGAAGCTGAAATTAAAGAGTTTGCTAGTGAAAAATTAAAAAATGCTATACAAACCAAGGAAAAACAGGAAAGAGAAGAAAATATTGATAAGGTAAAACAACTTATTTTAGAAACCTTTATAGAAAAATATCCTGAAGACCAACGAACAATAGATGAAGTTATCAATAGCATGGTGAAAGAAGAAGTTAGAAAAATGATAACAATAGATGGTATTCGTCCCGACAATCGTAAAACAGATGAAATAAGGCCAATATCTTCATCCGTTGGATTGTTAAATCGAACTCATGGTTCTGGATTATTTACTAGGGGACAAACCCAGGTATTATCTGTTGTAACTTTAGGAGCCTTGGGGGATGTTCAAATCCTCGATGGACTATCAGAAGAAGAATCAAAGAGATATATGCATCATTACAATTTCCCCCCCTATAGTGTGGGAGAAACAAGATTTTTACGGGGACCTGGTAGGAGAGAAATAGGTCATGGCGCACTTGCGGAAAGAGCACTAGAGCCTATGATTCCTTCAGAAGAAGAATTTCCCTATACCATGCGAGTAGTATCCGAAGTTTTAAGTTCCAATGGTTCTTCATCTCAAGCCAGTGTATGTGGTAGCACATTAGCTTTGTTGGATGCTGGAGTACCTTTGAAGGCACCGGTTGCAGGGGTTGCTATGGGACTTATAAAAGAAAAGGATAATGTTGCAATCCTAACAGATATCCAAGGCATGGAAGACTTTTTAGGAGATATGGATTTTAAAGTCGCCGGCACTGCAAAAGGCATTACTGCTATTCAAATGGATATAAAGATAGAAGGTATTGATAAACCTATTTTAGAAAGAGCCCTTGAGCAAGCTAAAAAAGGTAGAATGTTTATTTTAAATAAAATGTTAGAAGTAATCAAAGAACCCAGACGTGAATTATCTCCCTATGCACCACGTATTATTACTATGAAAATTGATCCTGACAAAATACGGGATGTAATAGGACCCGGTGGAAAAGTGATTAATAAAATAATCGCTGAAACTGATGTGAAAATCGATATTGAGGACGATGGTAAGATCTTTATTGCAGCCCAAAATGTTGATGCGGCACATAAGGCTAAGGAGATTATACTGGATCTTGTTAGGGAAATTGAAATAGGTGAAGTTTACCTAGGCAAAGTAGCAAGGATTTTAAATTTTGGTGCATTTGTAGAGTTACCAGGTGGAAAAGAAGGATTAGTTCACATTTCAAAACTAGCCCATGAGAGAGTAGAAAAAGTAGAAGATGTGGTAAGTATCGGAGATGAAATATTAGTAAAAGTCGTAGAGATTGACAAACAGGGAAGAATTAATCTTTCAAGAAAAGCTACTCTTCCTAAAGAAAATAAAAATGAAACAAAGGACAAGGATGCATAGAAAGCATAAACCAAAATGGTTTATGTTTTTTATTTCATCAAATCGGGCATAACTCTTCCTCTTAAAAAATAATTATCTAATATAAATGATTATTTTTAGGAGGGTTATTATGAAAATGTACTTTATCCCGTTTAATAAGAAACTATTTATAATCATCGGTATTATAATAGTAGCAATTTTAATTATTTCTGCAACTCTTTTATCACCTCAATCTATAAGTATTTTTAATCCTAAACCTATTTATGAGGTGGAAACAGGAAGAGATGAAATTGCCTTGACCTGTAATGTAGTATGGGGAACGGAGTTTATTCCACCAATGCTGGATATTCTTAAAAATGAAAATGTAAAGATGACTTTTTATATTGGGGGTAAATGGGCAGAGGACAATCCTGAACTTTTAAAAAGAATATTTTCTGAAGGACATGAAATTGGTAATCATGGTTATGATCATAAAAAACATACTCAGTTAAATGATACAGATAATACCAATGAAATAGTAAATGCTGAGGAGGCAATCTATGAAGTTCTTGGCTTTAAGACTAATCTTTTTGCTCCACCCTATGGGGATATTAATGAAAAAACCACCGAAATTGCAGAAAAACTTGGTTACAAGGTAATCATGTGGAGTATTGATACAATAGATTGGAAATACAAGGATCCTAAGGTTATATATGATAGAGTGTTTAAGCAAAAGTTGGAGGGAGGAATTGTATTAACCCATCCCACTGATGGAACTGTGAAAGCTTTACCCTCCATCATAAAAACCATTAAGGAAAAAAATGTTGACCTAGTGACTGTTTCAGAGCTTATAAAGGAATAAAAGAAAATGAAAAATGAATAGAAACTTAAATATGATAATATGTAGTAAATAAACGAATTTAAGATAAAAGGGGTTATTGCTTTGGAAAAATGTAAAATTAAAATTATTAATCAATCAAAATACAGCTTACCGCAATACCAAACCCAAGGTTCAGCTGGTATGGACTTATATGCAGATATTAATAAGAATATATTATTAAAACCGGGAGAAAGAGTACTTATTCCCACGGGGATATTCATTTCAATGCCTATAGGATATGAAGCACAAATAAGAGCGCGTAGTGGACTATCAATTAAACATGGCATAACATTGATCAATGGTATAGGAACAATTGATTCAGATTATAGGGGTGAAATTAAGATAATTGTAATAAATTTAGGCCAAGAAGATTATGTTTTTCAACCAGGGGAAAGAATTGCACAAATGGTGATCAAAAAATACATTATGGCAGAATGGGAATTAGTAGATCATTTAGACCAAACACCAAGAGGAGTAGGTGGTTTTGGTCATTCGGGAAAATAAAGGATAGGACAGTTTGTCATTATCCATTGGGAGGTGTATCTATGCGCTGGCAAGATATGAAAAATAAAGAAATCATCAATATTACCACTGGAGAGAGACTAGGGATTTTTGGTGATTGTGATATCGAATTTGATATTAATGATGGTAGAATAAAATCAATCTTAATTCCTGAAAGTAAGGGGTATTTTTCCTTTGCATCAGATAAAAAGATGTATAGTCTGCCCTGGGGAAAAATAAAAAAAATAGGACCAGATATGATACTCATAGAAGAGTAGATTCTCTAATATATTTGTATTATCATACAAATATGGTTTGGAGGATTTATAATCATGAGGATTATTATTCAAAAGTTTGGTGGTACTTCCATTGGTACAAAACATTTAAGAGAGCAAATTGTAAAAAAAGTCATAAATGCTAAACAACAAAACACTTCCCCTATAGTGGTGGTATCAGCCATGGGCAGGAAGGGTGATCCTTACTCAACAGATACATTGATTCAACTCTTAGATTCCCAAAAATCAGTTTCAAGTAGGGATTTAGATTTAATGATGTCCTGTGGGGAAATCATATCTTCTGTAATTGTAGCAGCCAATCTTAGTCATAACGGGTGTGATGCTATCCCTTTAACAGGGGGGCAGGCAGGTATAATTACCAACAATCAGTTTGGTAAGGCTAAAATTACAGAGGTAGATACAAACAATTTATTGGATATCTTAAAAAAAGATATTGTACCCGTAGTTGCTGGTTTTCAGGGTATAACTAAAGAAGGATATATAACTACACTGGGAAGAGGTGGTAGTGATATAACGGCTTCTATACTGGGTAAGGCATTACAAGCAGAGTGTGTTGAGATTTATACCGATGTAGACGGTATAATGACTGCTGATCCCAGATTAGTTCCCAATGCACAAGTACTTTCTACCGTGGGCTATGATGAAGTATTTCAATTAGCAGAATCTGGCGCCAAAGTAATTCATCCCAAAGCAGTAGAAATTTCTATGAGATGTGACATTCCTATATATATTAGAAATACTAAGAACAACTCTCCGGGAACTTTAATTAGTCATTATAATAAAATACATAAAGATGAAGAGTCTCTTAATGTAGTTACTGGAATTGCTCATATTTATCAAAAAGCTCAGGTGAAAATTCCAATGACTCAGAAATTGCTAAAAAGCAATTTTGATTCTATTCTTTTTTCTGAAATTGCGAATAACAATATTAGTATAGACTTAATGAATATCTTTCCAGAAGAGAAAGTTTTTATCATTGATGACAGGGATATTTATATTTTTGGAAAGTTAATGGAGAAACTACAATGTTCCTACACTATAATTAAAAACTGTTGTAAGCTTACCCTAATAGGGAATGAGATGAGGGGAGTGCCTGGAATAATGGCAAGAATTATTACAGTGCTTTCTAAAAAAAATATTCAGGTATTACAAACCTCTGATTCCCACACGACCATATCCTGCTTGATAAAAGAGGAGGATGTACCGATAGCTATAAAGGCATTGCATGCAGAATTTGATTTAGGATAATTGATAACAAAGTACACATGTATTTAGCAGGAAAATGGATTTACATAATTATAATTATGTAAATCCATTTTCCTGCTAATGATTATTTTATATTTTTATGTATAGTTACATATTAATTAATGAATTACAAATAATAGGACTATACTAAAAATAAATGAGGTGTACTAGTGATGAAGGAAAAAATAAAGGAAGATATAAATAACAATAAAGAAGAAAGTTCTAATAAAAGTGACCAAACAATTGAATCTATTGAAAAATTAGGCCAATTAAACATACCAACTTTTAAATCTAATATACAGAATATAGTGATTATAGGACAAATTGAGGGGCATATGGTTTCTCCACCACAAAATAAAACTACAAAATATGAACATATTATTCCTCAACTTTTAGGTATTGATGAAAATCCTGATATTGATGGGTTATTACTTTTACTCAATACCATGGGGGGAGATGTAGAGGCAGGATTAGCTATTTCTGAACTTATTTCAAGTCTTTCAAAACCCAGTGTATCCATTGTGCTAGGTGGAGGACACAGCATTGGAGTACCTTTATCTGTATCCACAGATTATTCATTTATTGTACCGACGGCTACAATGACTATTCACCCAATAAGAATGTCAGGATTAGTTATTGGAGTCCCTCAAACCTTTGCCTACTTTAATAAAATGCAAGAGAGGGTAGTAAAGTTTATAGCAAGAAATTCTAGCATGACAGAGGAGAAATTTAGAAACTTAATGCTCAATACAGGCGAATTAGCCAACGATATAGGAACAATTCTAATTGGTAAAGAGGCTGTTCAGTATGGACTCATTGATGAAGTTGGTGGACTGGCTCAGGCTAGAGAAAAATTACAAGAATTAATTAGGCTAAATAAAAAGGATTAAAAATTATTGATGAAATATTTAAAATTATGATATAATGATTGAGGTTTTAAGGAAGAAGATATTTTAGAGCTCGTATGAAATAAGAAGGTTGGTCTTGCTTTTCAGGGCCAAACTTTCCTATTTCATCACAGGGCAATAGCCATTGTAAAAGCCAAATTTTATTGAAGCACAGATTATCTGTGCTTTTATTATTTAAAGTGTTATCATATAATTAATAAGAGGCTGTAGGCAATTTGTAGAATTTTTTCTCGGGGTGATATAAATGGCAACTAAAAAAAGGAAAAAGAAAAAAAATAAGAACAATATCTTAAAACATGAAATAATAGGTTTAATAAATCTTGCCATGGGAATATACGGTACTTATGCGGTATTTATACAAAATCCAGGGAGAGTTGGAATGTCCTTAAAGTTTATTTTAGGATTTATTTTAGGAAAAGGAAGTATACTTTTTACTCTTGTACTTACTTTTATCTCCTTATCCCTTGTCATAAAGTGTAGACCCTTTAAATGGAGTAGCAAGTTGAGCGGTATAGTCATAATTATTATTAATTATTGTATCTTGCAATATATTTTTATAGTGGAAAATTTAGTCTCCAGCCCTTTGAATTTAGATGTAATCAAAATTTCGTGGAATAATGCACCTTACATAACTAGAGGCGGTATTATTGGATTATTTTTTGCCTCTACATTAGATTCCTTGTTTTCTACAGTAGGATCATTAATTATTATCCTCCTTGGTTTCGCAATTTCTTTCATACTCCTTACCCAAAAATCCTTTATGGGATATACTAAAAAAGTTATAGAAACTATTCATCAGTGGATAAAGACGGTAATAGACAGTATCTTAAATTTCATAAAAAAACCTAAGGATGAGCCAGTTAAAGTTATAGATTCCACGCCAAAATCTGGTGATGTTGAAAATAAAATTCAACAATTAGATAAAAAAATAAAAATTCTTGACTACACCCAGGAAGGGGATAGAAATAACCCATTAGAAGAGGACATGCAAGGAATGAAAGAAGTTGCACTTACAGAAAAAGAGGAAGAGGTTAATAAAATTTCTTCCCTTAATTATATTCATTCTGAATATAAAATCCCATCTATCAACTTACTCAATAATCCTGCTGGGGAAAAAGTATCAAATGATAAACGACAAGTAATTAATAATGCTAGAGTATTAGAGAAAACACTGATGGATTTTGGGGTAAAGGCAAAAGTAGTTCAGGTAAATATGGGCCCAACCATTACCCGGTATGAATTGCAACCTAGCCCTGGGGTAAAAGTAAGTAAAATTATCAATTTAACCGATGACATCGCTTTAAATTTAGCAGCCTCAGGGGTTAGAATTGAGGCTCCAATACCAGGCAAAGCTGCTATCGGCATAGAGGTACCTAATCCCAATACATCTACAGTATTTATTAGAGAATTAATAGAATCAGATCAATTTGAGAGTTTTTCTTCTGAGTTAGCTTTTGCAGTAGGTAAGGATATTGCGGGGCAAGTTCTTGTTACAGATTTGTCTAAAATGCCTCATATGCTTATAGCCGGAGCCACTGGGTCAGGAAAAAGTGTATGTATAAATAGTTTAATTACCAGTATTTTATATAAATCTACCCCAGACCAAGTAAGACTTATTTTAATTGATCCTAAGGTTGTGGAGTTAAGTGTATATAATGGAATTCCCCATCTTTTAATTCCAGTAGTGACAGACCCTAAAAAAGCTGCTGGTGCATTAAATTGGGCAATTCAAGAAATGACTGATCGATATAAAAAATTTGCAGAATGTGGAGTACGAGATCTGGGTGGTTATAATGAGATGTTCAAAAATGACCTTAATAAAAAAATGCCTAAAATTTTAGTTATTATAGATGAATTAGCAGATTTAATGATGGTTTCCCCCCATGAAGTAGAAGATGCCATATGCAGACTAGCACAAATGGCAAGAGCAGCAGGCATTCATTTAGTCGTTGCAACACAACGACCCTCGGTAGATGTTATTACAGGAGTTATTAAGGCCAATATACCTTCTAGAGTGGCCTTTGCCGTCTCTTCTCAAATGGATTCGAGAACAATATTAGATATGGGAGGCGCAGAAAAACTTTTAGGAAAAGGGGATATGCTGTTTTATCCTGTAGGGACAGCCAAACCAATGAGAATTCAAGGTGCTTTTATTTCGGATAAAGAGGTGGAACAAATTGTAGAATATATTAAGAGTCAAAATGAGGTAGAATATAATCATGAAATCATAGAGGAAATACAGTCTAAAAATAGTATAGATACAAATTCTGAGGACGATGAATTATTACCACAAGCTATAGAATTAGCCATAGAAAATCAACAAATATCTATATCTATGTTGCAGAGACGATTAAGAATCGGCTATGCACGGGCTGCAAGAATCATTGACGAGATGGAGGAAAGAAATATTATAGGAGGATATGAGGGCAGCAAGCCTAGAAAGGTGTTAATGCAAAAGGAAGAAACACAAGGATAAAAATTTTAAAAAAGAGGATCGATAAAATGAAAGTAATATCAGTTGAAGATACGATATATTGTAAAAAGTCCCTGATTATAGATGTCAGATCACCCTCTGAATATGAAGAGAGCACCATACCTGGTGCTATAAACATTCCATTATTTACAAATAAGGAAAGAGAAGAATTAGGAACCTTATATCATACAGATAAAGAATTAGCTTATGAAAAAGGTTTTAAAATAGGATGTTCTAAACTATATGATATCTATGAACAAGTAAAGGCATTAATAGAATTTAAAGAACAAAAGGTGATTATTTTTTGTTGGCGAGGGGGAATGAGAAGTAAATCTATTGCAACAAATTTGAGCATAACAGGTTTAAATGTTTTTCAATTAAAGGGAGGATACAAAGCTTATAGAAGATTTATTCTTCAAAATCTAGATAAATTTAAAGATAAATTTTACTACTACAATCTTCATGGCCACACTGGGGTAGGTAAAACCATTTTATTAAATGCTTTAAAGGAAAAAGGAGAACCTGTGTTGGATTTAGAAGAATTAGCAAAAAATAGGGGATCTATATTTGGTAGCATGGGTCTAGGTAAACCTCAAAGTCAAAAAATGTTTGACTCTTTACTCTTTAATGAATTAAGCAATAATACAAAGGACTACTTCTTTATTGAATCTGAAAGTAAGAGAATCGGGAATATTATGTTACCAGATTTTTTAGTAGATTCTATGAATAAGGGAGAACATATTTTAATTAAATCCAGTATAGAAAAAAGAATTCAAAATATTAAAAAGGAATATTTGCCTTTAGAGAATAAGGATAATATAACTTCGCTAATTCTTCATAACAAATTTATTATAAAGAAAATGGGAAAAGATTGGGTAAACCAACTTTTACAATCCTTATATAATGAGGATTATGATTATTTTATAAAGATGCTTTTAGTAGACTATTATGATCCTCTTTATAGTTTTTCAGAAGAGAAATATCAGCCCTATATTTCAACTATTTATATGGATGATTTTCAAAAAGTAGCAAACTTATTGAGAGAGAAGATAAATAATATTGACAGAAATTCTAATGTATAATATATTTGTTCTGAATAATGTGGATCTATAGGAGGATATCATAAACAATAATTCTTTATTATCACAAAAAATTTATAACCTTTTATCAGGAGGGAAGAGAATGAATACTGCAAATCGATTAACTATTCTAAGAGTATTATTGATTCCAGTTTTTATGATTTTTGTACTTATTGATGTGCCCAACTATCGTTATATTGCTGCTTTTATTTTCTTTATTGCGGCCTTAACCGATAGTTTAGATGGCTATATTGCACGAAGTAGGAATCAAATTACTGTATTTGGAAAATTTATGGATCCTTTAGCGGATAAATTACTTATTAGTGCCGCTTTAATATCTTTGGTTGAGCTAGGAGAAATTTCATCTTGGGCAGCAATGATTATTATTGCTAGAGAATTTGCTATTACAGGTTTTCGAATTTTAGCTGCTGCAGATGGTATTGTAATTGCAGCTAGCTGGTGGGGAAAAATAAAAACCATTACTCAAATCGTGGCTATTATTTCAATTCTTTTAAACAATTTCCCCTTTTCTTTAATAGGATTTCCTTTTAGTAGAATCACTTTGGGGTTGGCAGTAGTTTTCACCATTATTTCGGGTATAGATTATATTTATATTAATAGAAAAATATTTATTGAAAATGATAATAAGTAAGACATCTGTCTTACTTATTATCATTTTCAATATCCTCATATATGATAAGGAGACGATCTAATGAATGGAGAAATAATATGTATAGGAACAGAAATTTTGTTAGGAGATACCTTAAATACCAATTCAAAATATCTTTCTCAAGAACTATCTCATTTGGGTATTAATGTGTTCTACCATTCTGTTGTAGGAGATAATCCTGAAAGATTAGAAAGCACTATTGAGTTAGCTCTTCAACGTTCAGATATTATTATTGCTACGGGAGGTCTAGGACCTACTCAAGATGACTTAACTAAAGAAACTTTTTCCCATTTACTAAAAATTCCCTTAGTCCCACATCATTCATCATTAGAACATATCCAAGCTATTTTTAATTGTAGTCATAGCAAGATGACAGAAAATAACATAAAACAAAGTTACATACCTTTAGGAAGTACACCCATACCTAATGATAAAGGTACAGCCCCAGGAGTAATTATCGAAAAAGATGATAAAGTGATTATACTATTACCAGGACCACCAAAGGAAATGAAACATATGTTCTCTATCCATGTTAAACCCTTTCTCGCCCAAAAAACCGAGACTCATTTTTTTTCAAGATACTATAGGATTATAGGAGTGGGAGAATCCACATTA
The DNA here is from genome assembly GCF_024622505.1 of Irregularibacter muris. Lineage (NCBI taxonomy): Bacteria > Bacillati > Bacillota > Clostridia > Eubacteriales > Eubacteriaceae > Irregularibacter > Irregularibacter muris. The sequence continues at coordinate 271,587 of NZ_JANKAS010000002.1, read as the reverse complement.
GAAAGTGAGCTTATGGATATAATCGATAAACAGTATAATCCAACTATAGCTACTTATGCTGGAAATCACGAAGTCCTCTTAAGACTTACCGCTAATGCTGATAGTCAAGAACAGGCAAGTCAAATTTTACAGCCCTTTGAAGATATTATTATGAAAAGAATGGGGGAAAATATTTATGGGGGCAAAAATGATTTACTGGAAACTATAGTGGGAAAACTATTATTAGCTAAAAATAGATCATTTTCTATAGCTGAATCTTGTACAGGGGGCTTAGTGGCTAGCAAGCTAACAAAAATCCCAGATATTTCAAAAGTTTTTCACAGTGGTGTTGTCTGTTATTCAAATGATGCCAAAGAAAATATCATAGGAGTATCTCCTGAAACTATTGAGAAATATGGGGCTGTAAGTGCAGAAACTGCAAAGGAGCTGTGTCAGAAGCTATTTTTACATACGAAAACAGATATTGTCATGGCTATTACCGGCATAGCAGGACCAGGGGGGAGTACAGAAACTAAACCTGTGGGGTTAGTTTATATTGGAATGCTGTATAAGGGAGATATCCTAGTAAAAGAATTACGTTTGCGAGGAGATAGAGAGGACATTCAGGAAAGAGCCGCCAAATTAGCGTTAAATCTGCTTAGGGAAAAACTTAATACTATTGTTTGACCTATTAAGGATTATTATATATAATAAGATTAGAACATTTGTTCGAACTTTTATTACTTGAAAGGTAGGTGAACCAGACTTAGTCTGGTAAAAAATGGTTGAAAAGAAAAAAGCACTAGAGATGGCTTTAAAACAAATTGAAAAACAGTTTGGAAAAGGTTCAGTTATGAAACTAGGTGAACAATCAGCAAGGTTAAATATTGAATCAATCTCCACTTCTTCAATAGGTTTAGACATTGCATTGGGTATTGGAGGTGTTCCACGAGGGAGAGTAGTTGAAATATATGGACCAGAATCTTCAGGTAAGACAACAGTAGCCCTACACATGATCGCTGAAGCTCAGAAAACTGGTGGTGCTGCCGCCTTTATTGATGCTGAGCATGCTTTAGATCCAGTCTATGCAAAAGCATTAGGAGTAGATATAGATAGTTTAATTGTTTCTCAACCTGATACAGGGGAGCAAGCCTTGGAAATTTGTGAAGCCTTAGTTCGTAGTGGAGCAGTGGATATTGTCGTTGTGGACTCGGTAGCTGCTCTTGTACCTAAAGCTGAAATTGAAGGTGAAATGGGTGATTCCCATGTGGGATTACAGGCAAGATTAATGTCACAAGCTCTTAGAAAGCTCACAGGTGCTATAAATAAATCGAGAACGACCACTATTTTTATTAACCAACTCAGGGAAAAGGTTGGAGTGATGTTTGGAAATCCAGAAACTACTCCAGGAGGACGAGCACTTAAATTTTATTCTTCAGTACGTTTAGATGTTCGTAGAATTGAAACCTTAAAACAGGGGCAAGAAATGATTGGAAATAGGACAAGAGTAAAAGTGGTTAAAAATAAAGTAGCTCCTCCTTTTAAACAGGCAGAATTTGATATCATGTATGGAGAGGGAATATCCAAAGAGGGTGACCTATTAGATGTTGCCGCTGAATGTGAGATTATTAATAAAGCAGGTGCCTGGTATTCATACAACGATCATAGATTAGGTCAGGGACGAGAAAATGCAAAACAGTTCTTAAAAGATAATCCTCAAGTTTTCCAAGAAATTGAAAATAAGATTAGAGAACGTTATAATCTTATTATTAAAAATAATGAAGAAGAGAATAACCAAACCGATAGTGAATAATTAAATCCCCTTATATAAGGGGATTTTTAAATTTTACCACCCTTTATTGTACCTGAATAAAGAGCTCTATCAGGATTTTGTAACCTTGACACAATTTTGAAAAAGTTATACAATTAAATCAAAATAATGAAATTTATTTTTTAGGCTAAGACAGGTATAATGGAAAATACTGATCTATGAAATAAATAAAAGATCTATTTTCAATCTGATTCAATCAGCCTTTTATGGTTTATTTTTTTTGTGAAAATTGAATAAGGAGGTGTGGTAATATTTTTGACAATGTATTTTTAAACATTATTCTAACTTTTGTAGTAGCAATCATAACTTTTGGTTTAGGGTATTATATTAGAAGATATATTGCAGAAGGTAAAATTGCTAATGCAGAAGAGACAGCAGCTAAAATTGTAGAAGACGCATTAAAAGAAGCTGAAACCAGTAAGAAAGAAGTATTATTAGAAGCTAAAGAAGAGGTTCATGCCATAAGAAATGAACTTGAAAGAGAAAACAGAGAAAGAAGAAATGAAATCCAACGCCTGGAAAGAAGAGTTCTTCAAAAGGAAGAAAATCTTGAAAGAAAATCAGATAGCTTGGAAAAAAGAGAAGAAGGCTTACTAAAAAGATCTAAAGAAATTGAATCAAACCAACTCGCAGTACAGGATTTATATCAAAAACAATTAGAAGAATTGGAACGATTATCAGGACTTACCCATGAAGAAGCAAGGCAACTTCTTCTTGCCGATGTAGAAAAGGAAATTACCAGGGAATCTGCCATTTTAATAAAAAATATAGAGGCCCAAGCTAAGGAAGATGCAGATAAGAAAGCCAAGGAAATTATTACCTACGCTATACAAAAATGTGCAGCTGATCATGTAGCTGAAACAACTGTATCCGTTGTCTCCTTACCAAATGATGAGATGAAGGGAAGGATCATTGGAAGGGAAGGACGAAATATTCGTACATTGGAAACTCTAACTGGTATCGATTTAATCATTGATGATACCCCAGAAGCAGTGATTTTGTCAGGATTTGATCCTATTAGAAGGGAAACTGCACGAATTGCTTTAGAAAAATTAATACTCGATGGTAGAATTCATCCTGCACGGATAGAAGAAATGGTAGAGAAGGCCAAAAAAGAAGTAGAAAACCATATTCGAGAAGAGGGAGAAAAGGCCTCCTTTGATACAGGGATACATGGTCTTCATCCCGAAATAATTAAACTGTTAGGTCGTTTGAAGTTTAGGACAAGTTATGGACAGAATGTATTAAAGCATTCCATTGAAGTAGCCTATTTATCTGGCATTATGGCTACAGAACTAGAAGTCGATGTTAAAGTAGCTAAAAGAGCAGGATTACTTCACGATATTGGTAAAGCTGTGGATCATGAAATGGAAGGTCCACATGTTGAGATAGGCGTAGATTTACTAAGAAGGTATAAGGAATCTCCACAAGTTATTCATGCAATGGAAGCACACCATGGTGATGTGGAGCCTCAATCCATTGAAGCAGTTATTGTACAGGCGGCTGATGCAATATCTGCGGCCCGTCCTGGCGCTAGACGTGAGACCCTAGAATCCTATATAAGACGTCTAGAAAAACTAGAAGATATCGCTAATTCTTTTCAAGGAATAGAAAAATCCTTTGCCATTCAAGCAGGGCGTGAAATTAGAATCATGGTAAAACCTGATGAAATTGATGATCTTGAAATGATTCATATATCAAGATCCATTGCAAAGAAAATAGAAGAAGAGCTAGAATATCCAGGACAGATCAAAATAAATGTGATAAGGGAAACACGTTCAATAGAATATGCTAAATAAAACATAAAAATAAAGAAGCCGTACGGCTTCTTTATTTTTATAGCTAGTAGGGTAAAATATAATTGATACTAGGAATCCAATAAAGGAGGTGACAAAAATGAAATTTCTTATTATAGGTGATATCGTGGGGCGTCCAGGTCGACATGTTCTAAGAGATTATCTGCCATCTATAATTCGTGACAATGATATAGAGTTTGTCATTGCAAATGGAGAAAATGCCTCAGGAGGAAATGGATTAACTTATAAAAATAGTCAGGAACTATTATCCTATGGAATTGATATTCTTACCATGGGTAATCATGTGTGGGATAAACGAGAAATTTTTGACTACATTGATGAGGAGGATAGATTGGTTCGTCCTTCTAATTACCCTTCACCCTGTCCCGGTAAAGGATATACCATTATAGATAAAAAGGGCATAAATATCGCTATAATGAATTTATCTGGAAGGGTTTTTCTTCCCCCTTTAGATTGTCCATTTGGAACTTTTGAAAAAGATTATATGCAGATTAAAGAAAAGGCAGATATTATCATACTGGATTTTCACGCCGAAGCCACTGCAGAAAAAGTGGCTATGGGTTGGTTTACCGATGGCAGAGCTTCGTTGGTTTTTGGAACACATACTCATGTGCAAACAGCGGATGAAAAGATTCTAACACAGGGTACAGGATACATAACGGATATAGGAATGACTGGTCCATCTAACTCTGTGCTTGGAGTTGATAAAGACATTATTATTAAGAAATTTATGACTCAACGACCAATACGATTTGAATTAGCAGAAGGTCCAGTACAAATAAATGCTATAATTGCGGAAATAGATGAAACCAATGGAAAGTGCACCAGCATAAAAAGATATTATCAATTGTGCACTCTTTAAAATTCATTCTGAAAATAATTCATCACTTGTTATAAATAGCAAAATAAAAAAAGGATTTTAATACAAAATGTAGAATAGTATGTTATATGAATACATTTAACTTTTAACTTTTCATTACAATAATAAAGGGGGCTATAAAATGGAAGTATTAAAAGTATCAGCTAAATCAAATCCAAATTCAGTCGCTGGTGCCTTAGCGGGGGTTTTAAGGGAAAAAGGGGGAGCCGAGATACAAGCTATCGGAGCCGGCGCTCTTAATCAGGCAGTTAAATCAGTAGCTATTGCAAGAGGTTTTGTTGCTCCTAGTGGTGTAGATCTTATTTGCATACCTGCATTTACAGATATTGAAATTGACGGTGAAGAAAGAACGGGTATTAAATTGATTATTCAACCTAGATAAAACTAGATTTAATTATAAAAGGCCTGCTTATTATAATAAGCAGGCCTTTTATAATTAGACTTGATTCCAATAAGTTTTGATAAAATAAGTAAATCTCCTATGAGAATATTTAGTATTTCTGATATAATAAATATAGTAAAATTTCTGTATAAATTTGGGTATAATAATAAGCAATTGGAAAAAATATTAAATTAGTTTTTTAAAATACTGGAGGAGATATAGTGGGATTTATAGATCTACACGTTCATACCTTAGCCTCAGATGGGTTATTTACCCCCCAGGAAGTTGTTCAATGGGCCTATAAGAAAAATTTAAAGGCCATTGCAATTACCGACCATGATACCACAGATGGCATAGAAAAAGCCATAATTACAGGGAAACAGTTAGGCGTTGAAGTTATACCAGGTATAGAAATTAATACTGATTATAACGGACTAGAAGTACATATATTAGGTTACTATATTGATTATCGTGCAAATTGGTTTCAAGAATTATTAAAAAATATACGCCATGCCCGCCAGATTAGAGCGAAAAAAATGGTGGAAAAGCTTCAAAATTTAGGGTTGCATATTGATCTAGATGAAGTTGAAAAATTAGCTGGAGATGCATCTATTGGTCGTCCCCATATCGCTAGAATTTTACAAAAACATAACTATGTACAAAGCATAAAAGAGGCTTTTGATAAATATATTAATAACACCGGACCTGCTTATGTGGAAAGATATAAAATAACTCCCTGCGAAGCCATCAAAACTATTATTGATTGTGGGGGTGTACCAGTACTGGCCCATCCAGGATTAATTGGAAATTTATCTATTGTAAAAGAGTTAGTAGATTGTGATTTGCAAGGAATAGAAGTTTATCATTCAAAGCATAATCCCGAAACAACCAATTTGTATTTCCATATTGCAAAACAATATAATTTGATTATTACAGGGGGAACTGATTGCCATGGTCACTTATATGGTGGTCAGCCAATACTAGGCTCATTAAATATTGATGAATCACTTTTACATGAACTAAAAAAAAGAAAAGATATATTGGAGTGAGATGATAATGTCTTTCTATAAGGGTGAACGAAACCGAAATGCTGTTTTAAAAATAAGCACTACATCCTTAGTGAAATTGCTTATTTTGAATTTTCTAAGTAAAAAAGATTATTATGGAAATCAATTAATAGAGACAATTAGCAAAACATTTAAGGATAAATGGGAGCCAAGTCCAGGAATGATCTATCCTCTACTTAGAGACTTAGAAGAAAAAGGATATATAAAGGGTTGGTGGAGAGAACCTGATAAAAAAACCATCAGATATTATAAAATTACTGATCAAGGCTTAGAATATTTTAAGATCATTAAGAAGAGTTATAAATCAACTTTAGATGATTCTTTAGAGATGGTCAACAATATCCTACAAGAAGTCTATAAATAAGGAGGTTCAAAAATGAAAAAGATGCTATCTGATTATATTAAAAATATTACACCCTCGGCAACATTATCTGTCACAGCAACTGCAAACCAATTAAAAGCAGAGGGTCTAGATGTAATAACATTTGGTGTAGGTGAACCTGATTTTGATACACCTGAATATATTAGAGAGGCAGGTATTAGGGCAATACAAAAAGGCTTAACAAAATATACACCTGTAAATGGCATTTTATCCTTAAGGGAAGCGATATCTGAAAAATTAAGAAGAGATAATAATATAGATTATTCCCCAGAAGAAATCATTATTAATAGTGGAGCAAAACATAGTATTTCAACGGCCCTTCAAGCTATTTGTAATCCGGGAGATGAAATTATTATTCCCATACCCTACTGGGTAAGTTATCCTGAGATGGTCAAACTGGTGGGAGCAGTCCCAATATTTGTTCAAACACAAAAAGAAAATAATTTTAAGATAACGGGAGAGGAACTTTTATCAGCAATAACCCCTAAAACAAAAGCCATATTTCTTAATACACCTAATAATCCTTTAGGGACAATATATTCTAAAAATGAGTTGGAGACCATTGCGAATATAGCTATTGAGAAACAAATATATGTTATTTCTGATGAGATTTATGAAAAGATGGTATATGATGGTAAAAAGCATACCAGTATTGCATCATTAAATTCTGAAATAAGAGAACTTACAATATTAATTAATGGGATGTCAAAGTCCTATGCTATGACTGGTTGGAGACTAGGATACACGGCTTCTAATAGAACAGTTATTAAAACAATGGGCACAATTCAAAGTCATGCAACATCTCATCCTAGTTCTATTACACAATATGCTGGCCTGGCAGCTTTACAAGAGCATTCCCCTGTTTTATATGAGATGACAGAGGAATTTAATAAGAGGAGACTTTATATGGTTGAACGCTTAAAAAATATGGCCAACATTGATTATATATACCCTGAGGGAGCTTTCTATGTATTTGTAGATATTTCTAAAGCTTTTGGAGCAAAAGTAAATGAAAGACTTATAGATTCCTCTGTAAGCTTTGCAGAACTATTATTAGAAAAGGCCCATGTAGCGGTCATACCTGGCACAGCATTTGGAATGGATAATTTTATTCGTTTATCCTATGCTACTTCCATGGAAAATATAAAGGAAGGATTAGATCGGTTAGAAGCCTTTATAAAAAGTTAAGAAATTTAAATTGTATTTTGTACATATAAAACAAAATGCCCTATAGTCTGCACTATGGGGTATTTGTATTATATAATACTTTGAAGGGAGGAGTGTATATGGACAATATAGAAAATGTTCTAAAACTTATGACTTACAATATACATAGTGGAAAGAATTTAAAGGGGCAATATACTCTTCCCAAAATAATTGATTTTATAAAGAACTATTCTCCAGATATCCTAGCCCTACAAGAGATTAATGAAAATAAAAAAAGAGGATTTCAAATAAGAGAAATAAAAGAAATATTAAATATGAATGTTCATTTTGGTCCCCATGTCCATATTGGAAAAGGACAATATGGCATTGCAACTGTTTCCCCCTTTGAGATTATTGGAAAACAACATATTCTTCTACCCAGTATCGGCGAACAAAGGGGGATGATTCATACCCAATTAAGAATTAAAAGTAAAGACGTCCACATCCTTAATACCCATCTAGGTCTAAATATACTAGAAAGAAAAAAACAATTTCAAATCATTCAAAAATATTTAGAAGGGATAAAGGATACGGTAATACTCATGGGTGATTTTAACACAACCAATTTACCTTTACAGTCCTCTCTAATCTATGATGCGAGTCAAGGGAGGGAAGATCAAGATTCACCTACTCTTATTAAAATCAATAAAAAAATCGACTTCATTATGTTATCTAAAAATATTCAAACCATTAGCCATAAAGTAGTCCCAGTTTATTTTTCTGATCATTTTCCTGTTATGGCTAAAATCATTATTTAGTAAATAGTCAGATTATCAATGGAGATCAGGGGTATATGTATAGTATAACTGTCTTGAAACAGACAGCATTATGAACAAATGAAAAAGGGGGAGTATACCTATGAAGGACAAATCCATAGTAAATAATGATATCATCGAAAGGAATCTAAAGTACATAAATGAAAACCATAGCGAAATCTATCAAGCCTACAGGGAGTATGGCAAATTAGTACATACGCAAGGTGGGCCTTTGGATGACAAGACAAGATGGCTTATAAAAATTGCTATTTCAACAGTATGCGAATATCCCTATGCGTTAACTACTCATTTAAAGAAAGCCTTAAAGGCTGGGTGTACTCGGGAAGAAATAGAACATGTTATGTTATTGGTGGCACCTAGTGCGGGATTTCCTAAAATGATGAACGGTATATTGGCTTTACGACAAGAAGTAGGAGAAGAAGATTAAAAACCCAAACTAAAAGGGAACATAATTAATATTATGTTCCCTTTTAGTTTGGATCTGATTATGGTTTTAAAAGGAATGATAAGAATAAAAAAAGTTTTAACAAGCTATTATAAACTTTTAAAACTTTAAATCTATAAATATTAAATTGGCAGGGGTAGAAGGACTCGAACCCTCGGCACGTGGTTTTGGAGACCACTGCTCTACCAACTGAGCTATACCCCTATGCACAAGATATATTATAGCAACATCTATAGGATAAGTCAAACCTTTTTTAAAATTATTTTTACTTTTTAAAAAGGGTGAAAATCGGGAGGTATTCAAAAATAAATTCTGGATTGAAGCTAGAATTTATTTTTTTTGCCTCTTAAAATCAATTATAACAATTTTTTTATAGTTTCATATAGATAAACGGATGCTAGATAGAAAAAATCAATTAGAAGGGAAAATACAGCCTGTGGATAAAGGGTGGATAAATTCTTACGGGAAATAAGACAAATTCCTTATTTTTTCTCAAAAAGAAGGAATATACCTTATAAATATAGAATTAATAATTACGCGAAATAAACATTTCGCGCAATTATAGGTATTAAATGTCGAATTAGGAGGGATGATATGGAGTTTCCCATAATCGTGGAGGACTTTTTGAATTACATGGAAACCATAAGGGGGAAATCCCCCAATACTGTGAAGGCTTACCAATATGATTTGATATTATTATTTCGTTTTATGAAACAACGCTTTAAATTAGTTCCTGGGAATGTGGATTTTGAAGAAATTAACATAGCGGACATAGATGAAACTTTTATACAAAAGATTAAATTAAATGATCTCTATGCCTTTATATCCTTCGCAGCAAAAACTAGAAATAATGCTCAATATGCAAGAGCCAGAAAAGTCGCTTGTTTAAGATCTTTTTTTAAGTATTTAATGGATAAAGTGAAAATATTAGATTCTAATCCTGCAATGGAATTAGAACCGCCAAAAATATATTCTAGGCATCCAGTGTATTTGCAATTAAAAGAAGCACAGAAATTAATCAATTCCATAGAAGGAACCCATAAAGAAAGAGATAAAGCTATTATTACATTATTTCTAAATTGTGGACTTAGACTATCTGAACTAACCAATATTAAATTAGAGGATATTCAAGAGGATACTTTAAAAGTTGTTGGAAAAGGAAATAAAGAAAGAACTGTATACCTAAGCAATGCCTGTTTAAAAGCTATTGAGGAATATATGAAAGTTAGATCGACGGAAGGCATAAAGAATAAATCAGCGCTGTTTTTAAGTCAACAAAAGAAACAGATTAGTGAGAGAACGGTTCAACATTTGGTCAAAAAACATTTGAATAATGCAGGATTAGATAGTGATAAAGTTTCGGTGCATAAATTAAGACATACAGCAGCGACTTTAATGTATCAATATGGTGAAGTTGATATTCGTGCATTACAGCAAATATTAGGTCATGAAAATATATCAACCACGCAAATCTATACCCATATAGATAATGAACAATTGCGCCGTGCTTCACAAAAAAATCCTCTAGCTAATTTTGGCTATGATAGTATAGATATTGAATAGAGAAGACTATTCAATATCTATAAAAACCAACACAATACTTTCTGTTAAAGACAAGTTTAATGTATAGTATTGTATATTCTTCCTGTTTATAGTATAATTTGTTTATAAACTTTAGGTGGTGCTTATTTATGAACAAAGGAAATTTTGAAAATAATTATCAAGATAATTTAGAAGCTTCTCTCATGATGAAATTAAGGACGTTAATAAAAGAATTACCTTTGCAGTGTGAAACTTTTTTTAGAGGAATTGAACCTACTACATCAATTAAAACAAGAATTGCCTATGCTTTTGATCTTAGAACCTTTTTTTATTTTTTAAATACAAATGTTGATTGCTTTACTTCCCTTTCTATCAAGGGCTTTACTGCTGAAGATCTAGAAAAGGTAACTCCATTACATATAGAGCAATTTTTAGAATTTCTATCTTATTACACTCTTCCCCACTACTTAGATTGTTCTATTATTATTCCTTACTCCAATAATAATGCAGGCAAATCCAGAAAACTATCTACCCTTAGATCTTTTTTTAAGTATCTTTTCAAGAAAAGAATAATAAAAACCAACCCTGCCCTACTGGTTGATATGCCTAAAATACATGACAAGCCCATTATAAGAATGGAAGTAAATGAGATAGTCAATCTTTTAGATTTAGTTGAACAAGGGGAGAAATTAACCAAAACTCAATTACGCTATCATAAATATACCAAAAATCGTGACTTAGCTATCCTGATTCTTCTGTTAGGCACAGGTATCCGCGTCAGTGAATGCGTAGGCCTTGATATTTCAGATTTTGATTTTTCCATTAATGGATTTAAAATTACTAGAAAGGGTGGGAATCAGGTCATTTTGTATTTTAGTCAAGAAGTTGCAGATGTATTAAAAACATACATTACCGAAAGAAAAGATATAATTCCATTAGAGGGCCATGAAGACGCTTTATTTCTCTCCCTACAAAAGCGAAGAATGAGTGTTAGTTCAATACAAAAATTGGTTAGAAAATATACACAGAAGATCACTCCCCTCAAAAAGATATCTCCCCATAAGCTAAGAAGTACCTATGGGACTAATTTATATAGGGAAACAGGTGATATTTATATTGTAGCTGACGTGCTAGGGCATAAAGATATAAATACTACTAAAAAACATTATGCTGCTATTAGTGATGATCAAAGGAGAAAGGCTGCCCAGGTGATTAAACTAAGGGAGGAATGATTTCATTCCTCCCTTAGTTTAATGTTAATACAAGAAATCATCAAAGAATTTTTGTTGTATATCCGAGATGCTTGTTTCAACTTCCTGTTCCATTTTTTGATATCTCTCCAATAGGTCTTTAGCTGTGGGAGTTAAGGTAGATCCTCCTCCCTTGGCACCGCCTATTTGTTTTTCCAGTAGTTTTATGTTTAAGTGTTTTTCAATTTTAGAGATAACCCCCCAGGCTTTACTGTAGGACATATTCATAGAAGCTGCTGCCTGCCTCAAGGAACCATATTCTTCAATCTCCATGAGCAATCTTTTAGGCCCCTCACCGAAAATTTTATTTTCTTTTTTTTCATCTGTGAGCCAAATTCTAAATTCAATTTTCATATGTTCACCGCCTAGTTTATTTTATTCTTATCTCTATATTTCTCCTGTAACCAGTCAAAATAAAGCTTCTGTTCCTTTTTGTTAAAGGAATAGTCTGCCACCTCTTCTATTTCATTTATTGTCAAAATTTTGTAATCAGTTTTAGTACTATTGCCCTCTACACATTCACAGCAATTATCACATATCTTATTTTTATTTATATCGCAGTAGTTGCACCTACCACATTCTTCGCATAGTTTTTCCTGTAGAACACACTGTCTCATCTTAATAAATCCTCCGTCCAAAAATAATTTCATTGATATAGTTTTATTTTATAAATAAAACAGGAGAATAGCAAGCTATTCTCCTGTTGGAATTAATAATTGTTGTCCTGGGTATATGTATGAAGTCTCTAGATCGTTAATTATTTTTATGTGATATATCTGCTCTCTAATGTCCTCCCGTTTAGAGGAATATTGGCTAACAATATCCCAAAGTGTATCTCCACGGCTAACGGTAACAATCTGTAATGCATTTTTTTCATAGCCTTCTGCCTTGTCTAGAAAAATAAAATTTAGTGCAATTAGTGATATTAATGAAATACAAGTGAGAAATAAAAAAAATCTTTTCTTATTTTTAATAACTATTTTTGTTCCATTTAAGATCATAATTAACCCTCCAATTCTCGAACGTATGTTCTAAATACATTATATACAAACAGATGTTCTTTTGTCAAGATATTTACGAACATTTGTTTGTCCTTTTTTATGTTTTATGTTATAATAAAAAAAACTTGGAAATTACTTGGAGGAGATAATAGGTGTATGAAAATATCAGCAGTAAACAACTAAGAATCCTAGACTTTATTAAAAGTGAGTTATCTAGTAAAGGCTACCCTCCTTCTGTGCGAGAAATATGTGAGGCGGTAAATCTTAGATCTACTTCTACTGTCCATGGGCATTTAGAAAAGTTAGAAAAACTTGGATATATCCGTAGAGATCCTACTAAACCAAGAGCAATAGAAATAATTGACCACAATCCTTATTTTACTAAAAAAGAGTTAATTGAACTTCCTATAGTAGGAAAAGTGACTGCTGGTCACCCTATTCTTGCTGTAGAAAACATAGAGGATACCTTTCCTCTTCCCTTAGATTTTGTGAATACAGAAAATGATAATTCCTTTATTCTAACGATTCAGGGAGAAAGTATGATTAATGCAGGTATACTAGATGGTGATTATGTTATTGTTCGTCAACAGAGTATAGCACAGGATGGAGATATAGTGGTTGCCCTTTTAGATGATGAGGCCACCGTAAAACGTTTTTATAAAGAAAATGATACATTTCGTCTTCAACCTGAAAATCCTTATATGAGTCCTATTATAGTAAAAGAGGTAAAAATACTTGGTAAGGTTGTAGGTGTTTTTAGAAAAATGTAAACTTTTTTTACAAAATGATAAAACCTCTCAGGGTCTCCTGAGAGGTTTTATCATTTTACAGTTTTATAATATTCTTTTCTGCCAGACGTTGTAATGCAATATATATTCCTATTTTACCATGTTCAAAGGTTAATCCACCTTGTAAATAGGCAATATAGGGGGCTTTAATAGGGGCATCGGCACTAAGTTCAATAGAGGATCCTTGTATAAATGCTCCTGCGGCCATAATGACTGGATCATTATAACCTGGCATATCCCAAGGTTCAGGAGTAACAAAAGCATCCACAGGGGCACTTTCCTGGATAGCTTTACAAAATGTAATAACACTTTCCGGTGTCCCGAGTTTTATGCTTTGAATAATATCGCTTCTTTCATCTTCAGAAGTAGGACAAACTTCAAATCCTAATTCTTCAAACACCCTTGCGGCAAGTATAGCTACCTTTAAAGCTTCTGCAACGATATGTGGTGCTAAAAATAGCCCTTGAAAAAATGTGCGATTTATCCCCAGGGTAGCTCCACCTTCTTTTCCTAATCCCGGAGCAGATAACCGATTAGCAACCAATTCAATTAGGTGTTTTTTGCCTACAACATATCCTCCTGTTGGTGCCAATCCTCCTCCAGGATTTTTAATCAGTGAACCTGCCATAATATCTACGCCTACTTCGGTAGGCTCTAAAGGTTCGATAAATTCTCCATAACAATTATCTACCATAACAAGTATATTGGGAAATTGTTTCTTGATTTGCTGAACAGCATCTTTTATTTTATTTACAGTCAATGCTTTTCGCCATTCATAACCGGTTGACCTTTGTATATAAATCAATTTTGTCTTAGGGGAAATGGTATCCATAACTTTTTTTATGTCAACCTCACCTTTAGCGGTTAAATCAATCTGTTTATACTGAATATTATAATCTCTTAGGGAACCCTGCCCATTTTCAATATCATTGATACCAATAACATTTTCCAATGTATCATAGGGCTTTCCGGTAATTGACAGCATTTCATCCGAAGGTCTTAAAATTCCATAAAGACATAAGGATAAGGCATGGGTTCCTGAAATTATCTGAGGTCGAACTAAGGCATCCTCTGTTCTAAATACTTCTGCATAAACCTGTTCAATAGCATCTCTTCCTATATCATCATATCCATATCCAGTAGACACAGAAAAATGTCTATCACTTAAACCTATACTTTGCATTGCTTTCAAAACTTTAAGTTGATTGTATTCCCTTATCTCATCTATATCCCTTAATCTCTTATTCATTTTTTTTTCTATTTCACTACAGAAATCTAAAATATTTCCTTTAATTTTAAACTCATCCATTAAATAATCTTTAGTTTTTTGTAACAAATCTTATTCACTCATTTCTTTATATTATTACGTAGTTTATGGTTTCACATAAAATCTTCTTTTCTTAAATAAATTAAGTCTTTTCTGTCGATATTTGTTTTTTTTGATAATCTTAATGCTTGTTTTCGTATGGTTTTTTCTATAATATTTCTTACTTCTCTAGCATTACCAAACTTATCATGATCATAGTCTAATCGCCTCTGTACAAGTAATTTATACAGAACTTTTTTACCTTCTAAGGTAATTTCATATTGTCTTTTTAGGGCCATTATTTCTGCTATACTCATTAATTCATCAATTGAATAATCCTCAAAATTAATATGTACGGGAAATCTAGATCGTAGTCCTGGGTTACTCATAAGGAAAAAGTCCATTTCTATTTTATAGCCTGCTAAAATAAGAATGAACTCATTCTTGTAGTCCTCCATGGCTTTAACAAGGGTATCTATAGCTTCCTTACCAAAGTCCTTTTCCCCTCCCCTTGCTAAAGAATAAGCTTCATCAATGAACAATATACCACCAAGTGATTCATGAATTTTAGTTTTTACTTTCTGAGCAGTTTGCCCAACAAATTCGCCCACTAGGTCGGCTCTCTCTACCTCAACGACATGTCCTGATTTTAATACCCCTAACCCTTTAAATAGTTTTCCTAATATTCGAGCTACCGTTGTTTTTCCAGTCCCTGGGTTCCCCCTGAAAATCATGTGAAAAACCAAGGGTTCTATGGTTAGATTTTCTTTCTGTCGTTTTTTATTGATCATCACAAAAGCTTCAATTTCCCGGACTAGATTTTTGAGCATTTTTAATCCTACTAAAGAGTTTAGTTCTTGATAAATTTCTTCAATATTAATATTTTCTTCAGTATCCAATTTATCCTTAGTTAACAAATGAGGTTTTTCTTTTTTTGAAGGCACTTCCTCTTTAAAGAGAGAGGTTTGATTAATTTTTGTCTGCAATATGTTCCAAAAACTCATATAATCACCCTTTTATTTAATATAGCGTGATATAAAAATCTGGTGTTACCATTATATGTAGAGTATATAAAAAGGTGATTGTTTTATTGTAGATTTAGGAACAAATTTTTATATATTTTATATAATAGAATTATTGCTCATTGGTAGAGGTTATGCTTTGAAAATTAATTTGTTTACTAGGAGAAATAGTTGAAATGGCATGTTTGTACACCATTTGTTGTTTATTATCGCTCTCCAAAACAATAGTATAGTTATCAAAACCTTTTACAATTCCCTTTAATTGATAGCCATTTACTAGATATATTGTGATGGGCATACGTTCCTTTCTAACATGATTTAAAAAAACCTCTTGAAGATTAATATTGTTTTTTATCATTTTATTCCCTCCAATAATTTAGTCTTTTCCTTATACTCTTTTGCTGAATGGAAACTTTGTCTCTATGAGCATTATTATATCATCTATTATGTCTGCTTTTGAAGTATATTCATCTACTTTGATCCAATGTATTCTTTTATCTCGTCTAAACCAAGTTAGTTGACGTTTTGCAAATCTTCTTGTATCTCTTTTAAGAAGATTTATTGACTCTTCTAAGGTCAATTGTCCTTCCAGAAACCCTATAATTTCTTTGTACCCAAGTCCTTGCATGGAAACTAAATCTTTATCATATCCTTTGTCTAAAAGTCCTTTTACTTCATCTATTAATCCTTCTTCTATCATGTTATCAATCCGTTGGTTTATTCTTTGATATAGAATATCTCTATCCATCATTAGTCCAATCATAACAAGAGAGAAGGGAATATCTTCTATTTGAGTTTTTTCTTTATAATAGGACATTGTTTTACCTGTATTCTTATAGACTTCTAATGCTCTAATAATTCGTTTGGTATTATTAGGATGAATGGCTTCTGCAGAAAGAGAATCTACCTGTTTTAAAAGGTCATGAATATATTGATTTCCTTTTTCCTTTGCTAAGGCTTGAATTTTTATTCGATATTCCGGATCAGAAATACTTTCGGTAAAGTTTAAAGGATAGACTAAAGAATTTACATAAAGTCCCGTTCCTCCCACTACCATCGGAGTCTTCTTTTTTTCAAGAATATAGTCAATGTATTTAAAAGCTTTTTGTTGGAATAATGCAACATTAAATTCCTCATCTGGCTCAATTTCATCTATTAAATAATGGGGAATCCCTTGCATTTCCCCTTTAGTAGGTTTTGCTGTGCCAATATCCATATATTTATATATCTGCATAGAATCTGCCGAGATTATTTCACTATTCAACCTTTTAGCAACACTAATTGAAATATCTGTTTTCCCTACTGCCGTAGGTCCCACTATTACTACTAATGGTTTCTTCATTATGAAATCTCCTTATTGTATTCTTTTAAATAATTTTTCTAGTTCATATTGGGTTAATCTTATAATCGTTGGTCTTCCATGGGGACATGTATACGGTTGTTCTGTAAAAATTAAATCATGAACTAGCTGTGTCATCTCCTTTACATCCAGTTTATCATGGGCTTTGATAGCACTTTTACAAGCCATGGAAATAAGCTTATCTTCTCGTTCTATTATAGATTCAACATTCTGCAATTCTTGTAAATAATCAATTATTTGGGTGATATAGGCATCACCCTGAGGTTGACTTAATATTAGAGGTACTGATCTTATAATAATGCTATTGCTACCAAATTCCTCAATTTCAAAGCCCATCCTATGGATAATCGTTGAAAATTCTTTGATTAATTGACATTCTTGAAAAGACAAGTTCATGGATATAGGTACTAATAATTTTTGGGATGCAACTTCATTCTTTTTATACTGTTTTTTTAGTTCATTATACTTTATTCGCTCATGAGCAGCATGTTGGTCAATGAGCAATATTCCTTTAGGGATTTCAAGGATGATATATGTGGAAAAAATTTGGCCAATTATTTTCCCTAATTTTAGTTCTTCTATAATCTGTGGTTCAGTTTTAGGGATTGTTTTTTCCTTCTCAAAAACAGGAGAAATAGGATCTTTATTGTATTTTTTATTATTATATCCTAGGAAGTTATCTTCATAAACTTTTTCTTTCTTCTTCTCTTTATTTCTATTATAATGCAAATCCTCTTTCTTCCAATCGCTAGAAGTTCCTTTAGCTTCTGCTAGATTTTGAAGGTGATTTACATAAGAAATAGGATGATCAAGAGGGATTTCAGCTTGAATTTCATTATGGTTTTTTTGATCCTTGTCTACTTTGGTCCTAGGAAGGCTAACTTCAGGTATTAAGGACGTGGTCTTCAAACGGTCAGAAAGAGCTTGTTTAGTTAATAAATAGATCAAGCTTTCATTTTGAAACCGTATTTGGGTTTTTGCAGGATGAACATTGACATCCAACATTTCAGGTGGTAGTTCGATATTAAATATGGCTACAGGAAATTTGTGAACCATAATTAGACCTTTATAAGCATCTTCCAAAGCCTGTGAAAGGATCTTACTCTGAACATATCTTTGGTTAATGTAAAAAATCTGACGGTTTCGGTTTGATCTTGACAACCCTGGTTTACCAATAAAACCTTTTATACGCAGAGGGTCATTTGTATAATTAATCTCGATTAAATCATGGGCAAAGTTTTTTCCAAAAATACTATAAATACAGCTAAATAGGTCATTGTTTCCAGGGGTATGAAATACCTGTTTATCATTGTTAATAAATCTAAATGAAATCTCTGGGTGAGATAAGGCAATTTTTTCGACAATTTGGCCAATATAGCCTGATTCAATAGAATCTTTTTTCAAATATTTATATCGTGCGGGAGTATTGTAAAATATATCCTCAACTTTTATATTTGTTCCCCTAGGGCAACCTAGCTCTTGCTCTTTTACAACTTTACCACCCTGAATACTAATAAAAACTCCGCTCTCTTGGTCTTTCTCCCTAGTGGTCATCTTTACTTTAGATATAGCGGCTATACTAGCCAAGGCTTCTCCTCTAAAGCCTAAAGTATTGATTTTCTCTAAATCTTCTACCTTGCTAATCTTACTGGTAGTATGTCTTTGAAAAGCCAATTTAACGTCTTTGGCTGGGATGCCAATACCATTGTCGGTAATAGAAATTAGCTCTTTGCCACCTTTGATTATTTCAATAGTAATTGTATTGCTTTGAGCGTCTATAGAGTTTTCTAATAGTTCTTTAAT
Organism: Irregularibacter muris; assembly: GCF_024622505.1. Classification (NCBI taxonomy): domain Bacteria; kingdom Bacillati; phylum Bacillota; class Clostridia; order Eubacteriales; family Eubacteriaceae; genus Irregularibacter; species Irregularibacter muris. The sequence continues at coordinate 252,750 of NZ_JANKAS010000002.1, read as the reverse complement.
TACCGATGCAGGGTTAATAATTACTTCACCAGCAGCTATTTTATTTGCGGTACGTACATCTAATAATCTTATTTTTGACATCTAAAACACTCCACTATCTTTAAGTTTTTTTTGCAAATGAGAAACAATATTCATTAATTCAAGAGGAGTTATTTGATCCAAGGCTAATGTTCTTACTTCTTCAAGAACCTCCTCTTTTCTGTAGTTAAGCAAGGTTAAATTGGTATTATTTAAGGACTGATCTTTTTTGGTTTTAACCATCATATCTTCACTGCAAATAGCGGTTTGATGTTTTAAAGAATCTTCTTTATTCTCTAAGGCGTATAAAATATCATTGGATCTTTCAATAACTTCAGCAGGTAAACCCGCTAATTTGGCGACTTCAATCCCATAACTTTGGTCTGCACTTCCTGGGATAATTTCTCTCAAAAATATAATGTTATCTTTTCCTTCCTTAACAGCAATTGAATAGTTCTTTATCCCTTGTAATTGTTGTTCTAAAACAGTAAGTTCGTGGTAATGGGTGGCAAACATAGTCTTGCATCCTATAATGTTTAGATCATTAATATATTCTATTACAGCCCATGCGATACTAAGGCCATCAAAGGTGCTCGTTCCTCTTCCCACCTCATCCAAAATAACTAAACTATTAGAGGTAGCATTTTTTAATATATTTGACACCTCACTCATTTCAACCATAAATGTACTTTGGCCAGAGGCTAAATCATCAGATGCTCCTACACGAGTAAAGATTCTATCCACAATACCTATTTGAGCATCTTTTGCTGGGACAAAACTCCCTATTTGCGCCATTAATACAATCAGCGCTATTTGACGCATATAAGTGGATTTACCTGACATATTAGGACCTGTTATGATGATTGTCCGCTGATCTTTGCAGTCAAGACTACAGTTGTTAGGTACAAATTCATTATATTTCATCATCTTCTCTACTACAGGATGTCGTCCACTCTCGATAATGATTTCATCATTATTTAGTATCACTGGTTTAACATAATGGTTATCATAGGCAATACTCGCTAATGACCAGAGAGAATCGAGAAAGGCAATATTTTTAGCCACTGCCTGAATTCGATTAATCTGAGCTAAGACCTGATTTTTTATATCCTGAAACAATTGATATTCTAGCTGTACCACTTTTTCCTGTGCACCGAGAATTTTTGCTTCTATATCCTTCAATTCAGGGGTAAAGTATCTCTCAGAATTAGCTAGAGTTTGTTTCCGGATATAATCGTCTGGCACTAAATGAATATTGCTTTTGGTAACATCTAAATAATACCCAAAAACTTTATTAAATCCCACCTTTAAGGAGCGTATACCCGTCTTCTTTTTTTCTTCCATTTCAAGTTTTACGATCCATTCTTGACCAGATTTTGTTGCTATTCTATATTGGTCAACCTCTTCACTAAATCCGTCTTTTATAATACCTCCTTCCTTAAGAGATATAGGAGGCTCTTCATGTATACTATCTTGGATTAATTTATGTATATCTTCTAGTAAATCTAGATTATTGTATATTTCAACTAAAAATGAGGATTTACACTGTAAAAGTATTTTTTTCAGCGAGGGTAAGATACCGATAGATTGTTTTAATGCTAAAAGATCTCTACTATTAGCACTACCATAGGATAGCCGAGATATTAGTCTTTGAATATCATAGACATTTTTTAATAATTGTTCGATATCTTTTCTAAGTATTATATTCGAGTATATTTCCTCCACACTATCTAATCTTTTTTGAATGAGGTTTTTATCTACTAAGGGCTGCTCTACCCATTGCCTAAGTTGCCTTCCCCCCATAGCAGTAATGGTTTGATCTAATATCCACAAAAGACTTCCTTTTTTTTCTTTCCCCCGAATGGTTTCTGTTAACTCTAAGTTGCTTCGTGTAGATAGGTCAAGTATCATATATTCTTCAACATCATACCTGCTTATTTCATTTATGTGAGGCAATGCTGTTTTTTGTGTTTCCTCTAAATAACCCATTAGGGCCCCAGCCGCCCGAATACCTAGAATATGCTCTTCTAAGTCTAATGCAGTTAATGAATATACATTAAAATGATCTTTTATTTTATCTTTGGCATCATTATAATTAAAATATTTATTAGGAAATGGACTTAATTGTATTTGAAACTTTTTTTCAATGAAGTTTTTTATTTCCTCTGCTTTATATAGAGTATTATTAACCAATATTTCAGAAGGATTTATCTTTCCTATTTCATCCATGAGTATATTGGTTGAATTCTCTCCGACTATTTGGCTGGTCTTAAATTCTCCAGTTGAAACATCTGTAAAAGCAAGTCCATAGGAGTTCAGTTCATTATATATACACAAAAGATAATTATTTTTTTTATCCTCTAGAGCAGTACTATCAATAATTGTACCAGGAGAAATAATTCTAGTTATTTCTCTTTTGACAATGCCCTTAGCCTCAGAAGGTTCCTCTACCTGCTCGCAAATAGCTACCTTATATCCCTTTTCTACTAACTTTGCGATATAATTATCTGCTGAGTGATAAGGTACTCCGCACATAGGTGCTCTTTCTTCCAAACCGCAATCCCTGCCTGTAAGTGTTATTTCCAACTCCCTAGAGGCTAAAATAGCATCATCAAAGAACATTTCGTAGAAATCACCCAATCGAAAGAATAAAATAGCATCCTTCGCTTGACTATGAATTTCTAAATATTGTTGCATCATAGGAGTAAGTTTTGACAATTCCGATTCCCCCTTGAAACCAATGTATTTTTACATAATGATACACCATCAACTTTTATTGTTCAAATTAAAAAACCCGGGATAACCCGAATTTTTAATTTATTTATTTATTCTTTATCATCATAACCAATTTGTACACCATTCAAACTCCAAGTTTGTCCTTGAGTAATCTTAATTTGAACAAGTTCACCAATAGAATCTTTTTTGCCTATAAAGTTTACCAATTTATTGGTTCGTGTTCTTCCACTCATTTTCTCTGTATCATTTTTACTAACACCCTCTACAAACACTTCGGCTATTGTACCTTCCAATAATTTGTTTTCCTCTGCACTAATTTGATGTTGAAGATCTAATAGTTTTTGAAATCTCTTATGTTTAATTTCGTCAGGTATTTGATTTTCCATTTTAGCGGCCGGTGTACCTTCCCTTACCGAATAAAGGAATGTAAATGCTGAATCAAATTTTACCTCTCGTACGATATCGAGTGTATCCTCAAAGTCTTCATCTGTTTCTCCTGGAAACCCTACGATAATATCAGTGGTTAGAGCAATACCTGGTATTGCATCTTTTATCTTATTGATTAGATTCAAATAGGATTCTTTCGTATATCTTCTATTCATTATTTTTAATATTTTATTATTTCCTGCCTGAAATGGTAAATGTAGATGTTCACAAACCTTATCGCATTCCTTCATAGCCGCTATTAAATCATCAGAAAGATCCTTGGGATGGGAGGTCATAAAGCGTATTCGCTCAATACCTTCTATATTGTTTAATCTTCTTAAAAGATCGGCAAAGGTAATGTCTTCCTCTAAACTTTTCCCATAGGAATTAACATTTTGACCTAGCAATGTAATCTCCTTACATCCTTCTTGGGCCAATTTAGTAATCTCCTGAACAATTTGTTCAGGTCTTCTACTTCTTTCTCTACCTCTAGTATAAGGTACGATACAATAGCTACAAAAGTTATTACAACCATACATTATCGTTACATAGGCTTTATGTTCATATTTTCGTTCAATAGGTAGAGCTTCGACTATTTCTCCTCCCTCTTCCCATACATCAACAACAATTCGAGGAGATTGCTGAGCATTCGCTAATAATTCAGGGAACTTATGAAGGTTATGTGTTCCAAAAACCAAGTCTACTTGAGGATACTTGTCCATTATTTTATTAACAATTTCCTGCTGCTGCATCATGCAACCACACACCGCTAATATCATATTAGGATTTCGCTTTTTAAGAGGCTTAAAATGCCCCAAATTCCCAAAAACTTTCACATCAGCATTTTCTCTTACGCTACATGTATTGAATATTACAATATCTGCTTTTTCTTCATCCTCAATAGGAGAATATCCTAATATATTAAGCATACCAGCCAGTTTTTCTGAATCATTTTCATTCATCTGACAACCGTAGGTAATAATTTTATAATATTTTTTTTTGTTTATATTAATATTTGTCATAGTAAGTCCTCCTGAATATAAATATATAACTATAATATTATAACATATATTTGTATATGAAATAAAAGTTCTTTTAAAATGCCTAGATCTTTTGCGTATTTAGAAATAAAACAGCTATTTCATTACAAAGGATCTAAACCTAGGATAACAGAAGTTATCCTAGGTTTAGATCCTTTGTTTAATAATAGTGATGTTCTATATATTGTTTTAAACTTTTAATAAAATATTGTATATCAATCTTACTTTTTTGAGCAGCCTGCTCAATGGTAAGGGATTTACAATTTCCTCATCCTTTTACTTTTAAACCTTTTTTACTAAAAAATTCTGCAGTTTTTGGATATAGTTTAACAATTCTCCCTACTGAATTCCTTCGCCGTACCTGTATCATAGTATTGTCCTCCTATCCCTGCACTAAATTAGTATATTTTTCTTGCCAGTTTTAAGCATAGATAAATCATTGTTTTTCTTATCATTATTTTATGAAAAACTATTATTATAGTGCGAATTATAAACTTTTTATAACTTAACTCGTTGTGCTAGTTAAATTCCGATTTTCTCATGTTCCAAGGTCAAGAGTTTGTAAATTTGCCTTCAGCAGTATCAAAAACTCGCTACGCTCAAACACTTGATTTAAAACGCTTTCGGCTGTATTAACAAACTCTAAACCTCTGCACAGAGCAAACTCTCCATTTAACCAGCACAACGAGTTAACTTATATTTTATTTCATAAATTATGAATAATAATGCAAGTAGGTTGACATCATTGCCCCCTATTATTAAAAAATAATAAAATTAAAAATTTTATTTGACTTTTTATCTTTTATGATGTATATTATTAATTGTCGTTATAACGAGGTGTAGCGCAGTTTGGTAGCGCACATGGTTTGGGACCATGGGGCCGGGGGTTCGAATCCCTCCACCTCGACCATATAATTTGGGGCCTTTAGCTCAGTTGGTTAGAGCAACCGGCTCATAACCGGTCGGTCCGGGGTTCGAGTCCCTGAAGGCCCACCATAATTGCCCAAATAGCTCAGTCGGTAGAGCAGAGGACTGAAAATCCTCGTGTCGGTGGTTCGATTCCGCCTTTGGGCACCATTTTTCTTGGTAGTGCTGGCGTGGCTCAACGGTAGAGCAGCTGACTTGTAATCAGCAGGTTGTAGGTTCGATTCCTATCGCCAGCTCCATTTTTTAAAAGAATACATAATAAAAAGGAATCTTCTAAGATTCCTTTTTTTATTTTGATTATTTTAATAGAGGAAAGTTGGTTTTACGAATAAGGAACCAAACTTTCCTCTATCAATAGAGCGGTTCTATTCGCTTTCTTGTCTATATTTCTTCTTGTAAAGATTTTGCTAATAGTTCTATTGCATATTCCACGTCTTTTAAGTCTACCATTTCACCAGGGCTATGAATATAACGAGTGGGAATAGATACTGCACCAGAAGGAATACCTTCCCTCGTCAAGTGAATGGCACCTGCATCTGTTCCACCATATTCTAATACTTCTAATTGATAAGGTATATTATATTTCTTAGCTGTAGAAATTAATAGTTCTTTTACTCTAGGATGACACATTACAGAACCATCCATGATTTTTACTGTGGGACCTTTTCCCAAGGACACTTCCATGCTTTTACATTTAGGGGTATCACCTGTGGAAGTAACATCAACGGCAATGCCTAGGTCAGGATCAATGCCATAGGCAGAGGTTTTTGCGCCCCTAATACCTAGTTCTTCTTGTACGGTAAAGACAAAATATAAGTCTTTATTGTTATCTTTCATATTTTTAATGATCTCGACAAGAACAAAACATCCTATTCGGTCATCCATAGCTTTTGATATCGCACGATTATCATTTACACTTAAAGGACCATAAAAACTCACAACACTTCCAATAGAAACCTTTTTCTCAGCTTCTTCCCTACTATTTGCACCTATATCAATATATAGTTTGTCTAGTTTTAACTCTTTTATTTCCTCCAAATGCTCACTAGATACAACCCCAATAGTGCCATCTTTAAGAGATATTTTTTGACCAAGAGATATAGAAGCAGAAACTCCACCAATATTAGAAAACCTTAAAAATCCATTTTTATCTATATGAGTAATAATAAGTCCAATTTCATCCATATGGGCCGCTAACATGATTTTCTTTCCTATACCTTTTTTATGGGCAATTAAATTGCCTAGAGAATCTATTTTTATTTCGTCTACATAGTCTTTTATTTCCTTTTGTATTAGTTCTCGAATATGTTCTTCATTACCTGAAGGTCCAAAGGTATCTAATAATTGTTTTAAAAAATTCAGTTTCGTGTTATCCATTTAAATTTCTCCCTTCTCAATATGTTCTAAGAAAAACCTTACTATATCCCTACACCCTTTATAGTCATTTAGACTCATTACCGATGAAGGAGAGTGGATATATCTACAAGGAATAGATATAGCACCTGTTCTTATCCCTTCTTTAGTGAGATGGATTGCACCAGCATCATTTCCTCCAAAAGTTGTTTTTTTATACTGAACAGGGATATTATTTGATTTTCCTAGTTCATATAGCATCCTAGAAATATTCTTGTCTGAGTAAGAGGCCATATCCATAATGGAAATAGCAGGTCCATGTCCTAATTTTGTAGCATATTCATGTTCAGCTGTTCCTGGTACGTCTGAACAAGTAGTTCCTTCTATTACTAAAGCGATATCAGGATCCACATCAAAAGCAGCTACACCTGCTCCCCTCAGCCCGACTTCTTCCTGCACAGTAAAGACAGCATATAATGTAAAGTCATAGTCCTCATCCAACATCTGGGTGATAATCGCACATCCTACACGGTCGTCTAGGGCCTTAGCTTTAATTAACCCATCCCCAAATTCAATATATTTACTATGAAAAGTAGCATAATCCCCCAAATCAATTATTTTTTCTGCTTCTTCTTTAGAGGTGGCACCAATATCAATATATAATTCACTAACTTTTAATGCCTTTTCCCTTTCCTTGGGCTCTTGGAGATGTATTGCCTTTGCTCCTATTACTCCGGGTATTTTATTTTCCCCTATATTAACTACTTTAGATACCAGTATTCTGGGATCTATACCCCCTACTGGCTTAAATTTAAGAAGTCCGTCTGATTCAATACTTGTAATGATTAATCCCACTTCATCCATGTGAGCACAAAGCATTACTTTTTTGTTAACATTGCCTTTACCTTTCTTATAGGCAATCACATTCCCTAAATTATCAATCTGTATATGGTCTACTTTATCCTTAATTTCTTGGATAATTAAAGCTCTTACTTCTTGCTCATTACCTGATACACCTGAAGATTCAGTTAGCTTTTTTAATAGCATAGCCATTCCTCCCAATTTATGTCATTTAAACTAGCAATAAATAGGGACAACATTCTACCTGTTAATTCAATATCTTTCTTGCTAGCTACTTCCACTGACGTATGCATATATCTTAAAGGAATCGATAAAAGTCCTGTAGGTACTCCACTTTGCGTCACTTGCATAGCCCAAGCATCTGTACCCGATCTGCCTGGAATAACTTCAGGTTGATAGGGGATATTAAATTTTTTAGCTATTTCAATTAGTTTTTTATTTATTTTAGGATGAATATTAGGGCCTAAACCTATAGCGGGTCCTTTATCTAGTTCTATAGTGTCTTCTTTTGGCACTCCTGGGGTTCTTCCATGGCCCACATCAATGGCAATTCCCAAATCTGGCATAATCCCATAGGTACTAGTGATTGCCCCTCGTAAGCCTACTTCTTCCTGAACGGTAGCAACAAAGTATACATCTAGTTGGTGATTGATATGTTCTAATTCTTTCATACACTCCAACAAAGCTGCAATACCCCCTCTATCGTCTAAGGCTTTACCTGTTATGTACTCACCCTGTAAAGAAGTAAGGTCTCTATTGATGGTAATAAAATCTCCAATGTCTATCCATTTTTCTAGTTCTTCCTTTGAAAGGCCAACATCTATATAGAGTTCATCCATTTTGATCGACTTATTTTTCTCATTTTGTTTTTGTAGGTGAGGTGGTTTTGCTCCTATAACTCCAAAAATATCTTTCTTTCCATGAATAGTAACTTCTTGAGATAGTAATGTTCTATAATCCATACCCCCTACATTGGTAAAAAAAACAAAGCCTTTCTTGTCAATTTTTTTTACCATTAGCCCTATTTCATCCATGTGAGCAGCTAACATTATTTTTCTTCTTGCCTTTTTGTTTCCAGATCCCTCTTTTATAGCTATGATATTACCTAAAGCATCTTCTTTGACAGTGTTGCAGGTCTTTGAAAACAAATCCTTAATGTAGCCTGAAACTTTCATTTCATTACCGGATACACCGGCAATAGGTGTAATTAATTCTAAAGTTTTTTGTATATCCAACAACAGTCTTCCCTCCTTTTTAAAGTTCATTATGTATAGATCATTTTATTTTATTAAAAAGAATTAAAGAATAAATTTATTTCTCGCTCAGCGCTTTCTAATGAATCAGAACCATGGATAAGATTTTGAGTTTTATTGTTTCCATACATGCCTCTAATTGATCCTGGCTCTGCCTCTATTGGATCAGTAGCCCCCATGATTTTCCTCATTCCTTTTATAGCATTTACCCCTTCTACTATCATAATAAGGGAATTTCCTGAGCTCATATAAGAAACTAAACTAGGATAAAAGGTTTTGTTTTTATGTTCCTCGTAATGTTGATCAAGTTGTTCTTTGGATAATTGTTTCATCATCATAGCACTGATTATATATCCTTTATCCTCAATTCTTTTAATTATATTTCCTATTAACCCTCTTTTTACGCCATCGGGTTTTATTATAACGAGTGTTTTTTCCATTATCAATTCTCCTTTAATTTTAGCACTTTTTAATTTTAAGAAAAAGGGTGATATGCGGAGGCGCATATCACCTAATAAGAATGTAAAGGGGGTTTCAATGTTATTATGTGAGGTCAATAATATTTTACCCATTTTTTATGGAATATACTCACACAAATATATTTTTATTCTTTAAACATACTCCCGAATACATCCCCTAAAGTTAACGTATCTTCCTCTGCGTAAACAGTTTCATTTTCTTGTATTTTTTTTACAGGTTTGTCCTGAAGAGCGGTCATACTTAAGCCGATTTTTCTCTTATCCTTATCCATGTCAATTATTTGAACTTCTACTTCTTGACCAGGTTTTAAATAATCTTCTACCTTTTCCACTGGTTCAAAGGAAATTTGAGATTTATGAATAAGTCCTTCTACACCTGGGATGATTTCAGCAAAAGCACCAAAGGCAGTTATTTTAACAACTTTGGCCTTTATCTTATCACCAAGAGTATGTATTCTAAGAACTTTTGCCCATGGCTCTTCTACTAGGTGTTTTAAGCTTAGTTTTACTTTTCCTGTATCTTTATTAACTTCCATTACCTTGGTTTTGACAATATCGCCAATTGATAGTACATCTTCTGGTTTGTTTGTCCTTCCCCAGGATAAATCTGAAATATGAATTAATCCATCTACTCCGCCTAGATCAATAAAAGCTCCAAATTTTACTATACTCTTTACCGTACCAGAAACTATTTTTCCTTCTTCTAGATTTTCCAATACTTCTTTCTTTTTCTTTTCTTGTTCTTCTTGTAGGACAACTTTTTGGGAGAAAATTATTCTGTTGTTTTTAATATTATATTCAATGATTTTTCCTCGTACATCTTCATTGACTGCTAATTCTGGGTTTTTAATAAATTTAACATGATAATGAGATATGGGCATAAAAACTTCTTTATCCCCTATGTCTACTATAAAACCACCTTTTATACTTTTGATAATTTTTCCTCTTAGAATTTCTTCTTTTTCATAGGCATTTTTGATTTTTTCTTCCGCTATCTTTTCATCGACTTTTCTTTTTGATAAAATTACATTTCCCTGATCATCATTGAGGGATAATACCATAACATTGACTTTCTCTCCTGGGTTGATAACCTCAGAAAGAATGATGTCATCCTTATTTGAAAAATCACTTTTTCTAATAACTCCATCAGCCTTATATCCAATATTTACTACTATTTCATCTGTATTTATAGAAATTACATCTCCTTCAATGATATCTCCAGGTTTAATATTTACTATAGTCTGTTCTAAGGACTTTTGGAAACTAAGCTCCTCATTATTTTTATTCTCTCCATGCACTAATTCTCTTTCCATTTATAAATTACCTCCTTTATTATTCTACCTAAAGTATATACCTTAATTCTAATACTAGATAGTATCAATAAGATTTCTTACCTCAACCATAATCTCTTCACTAATACTTTCAAATTCTTTAATAGAGCTTTTTTTTCCATAATACTTCTCTAGGCTAATGGGTTGTCCTACATTCATTGTAACAGAGGATCTAAATGTATAATTTCCAGATATGCCTATAGGAACGATTGTAGCCTTACCCTTTATACCAATCATTGCTATGCCTGGTTCTGCTGGAAGTTGATCTTTTGATTTTACTCTTGTACCCTCAGGAAATATTCCTAAAACCTTATTTTCCTTTACAATCCTCAGCGCATTTTTGATGGCTGAGATGTCTGCTGCTCCTCTATTCACAGGGAAAGCACCTATTCTTTTTAAAAAATTATTAAGGAATTTATTTTTAAACAATTCTTTTTTTGCCATGTAATGGACTTGTCTATTAGTAAAACACGCTACCATAATTGGGTCTAGCCAGTGATAGTGATTGGAGCAAACGATACAACCCCCATCCTGCGGGATATTTTCTAAGCCTTTTACCTCAATTTTATAAAATAATTTTAAAAAGGGCTTAATTGCTGATTTTACAATCCTATATAACATGCATTTTACCCCCTATATATAAAATCAATAATTTCCTCTACAACTTGCTTAATTGTTTTAGATGTAGTATTAATAATAATAGCATCTTGTGCAGGTTTTAATGGAGATATACTCCGTTCTTGATCAATTTTATCCCGTTGTGCTATTTCGTCTTCTATCTCCTTTAGACCTATATTAAACCCCTTATTCTTTAACTCTAAATAGCGTCTTTGTGCTCTTTCGCTTATAGCGGCAGTTAAATAAAATTTGTAAGGTGCATTGGGTAGAACATATGTACCAATATCTCTTCCATCCATCACTACACTTTTACCTTGAGCGGTTTGACGTTGTATTTCTACTAGTATCTTTCTCACTTCAGGCACTTTGGCAATAAGAGATACATTAGAATTTACTATAGGTTCTCGTATTTTCTCTGTAACATCGACATCGTCTAAAATAACCCTATTATTATCTAATTCAATAGATGTTCCTTTACATACCTCAATTATACGATCAATATCCTCAAATTTAACTTTAGACTGTATAATTTTTAAGGTTAATGCCCTATACATAGCCCCCGTATCAATATATGTTATATTTAGTTTTTGGGCAATTACCTTAGCTACTGTACTTTTCCCTGCCCCAGCTGGTCCGTCTATTGCAATATGTATATGACTCATATATGTCCCCCTGTTCATTTTACTAAATCCGCTATGATAAAATAATTAAGTATAGCTTTAAAATGTGATTTTCCCTGTAGGGTAGCTAACTTGATGATTCTTCCAACACTCATATTATATGTTAATATGAAAGATAACTCAACTATTATCATTGTTGGGCAATCTTTGTTTTGAATAGATATACTATATTTCCATCACTTTTATATGTATCACTTTTATCAGGTATCTCTACATTTTCGCTAGTATTTTTAATTTTAATATTAATGGGTATATCATAATTTGTAGTATCTAATTCTATGACATCTCCATCATAGACTTCCAGCTTTATGATATTGTTGTCTATAGCAAGATCTTGAATTGCTTCACCATTTTTTAAAAATACCACTTTTTCATATTGCTCATATTTTTCAATTTCTACCTCTACAATACCCTTAACCATATAGGATGAACTTTCTTTGACGGCAATTGCCTCATTATTGTTTTGTATAATAGATTTTATGGAATTATTAGATAAAGAAAATTGTACAAGAACCAATGACAATAAACCCAATATGGATAATCTTAACAATGCATTTTCTATAATTGTAGAAGGGTTTTTTAATTTCTTATTTTTTTTCATAACTTTTTCCTCCTAATGATTGAAATTATTATATTTTATGGTATGCATTGTCAATTGAAATGATGCAAAAAACTAAGAATTTAAACCCGCTAGATAACCTGTAGAAAATGCGATTTGTAGATTATATCCTCCCGTTAAGGCATCAACATCTATTATCTCCCCAGCAAAATACAATCCTTCAATAAGTTTGGATTCCATAGTAGAGGAGTTTATTTCTTTTGTGTCTATACCCCCTGATGTTACAATTGCCTCATCAATAGGTCTTAATGTTTTAATTGGAAGTGTAAAGTTTTGCATTAGTTTTACTAGCTTTTTTCTTTCTTCTTTAGTAATCTGGTTAACAAATTTTTCTCCATCTATTTCTGAGCGTCTAATAAGGATAGGAATCATTTTTCTAGGTAGAATATCCTGCAAAGAATTTTTATATTGTTTTTTAGAGTATTTTTCAAAATCCTTCTGCATTCTTAAGTCTAATTGTTGCTCAGTGAGAGCTGGTTTTAAATTTAAGCTTAAAAAATAATTGGAATAAGGCTGCTCCATACAAGCACTTAGGGATAAGATAATGGGTCCAGATACACCATAATGAGTAAAAACCATCTCCCCAAAGGCGGTTTTTACTATTTTATCTTTTTTTATTAAATTCACTTCAACATTTCTTAAGGATAACCCTTGTAACTCTCTAATCCAATCTTGATCTACTACCATGGGTACCAAGGATGGACTAGGCTTGATAATATTATGTCCTAGCTTTTTAGCCATATAAAATCCATCACCTGTTGAACCAGTTTTGGGATAGGATAGTCCTCCTGTTGCTAAAATTACTTTACTAGCATTAATTTTCTCTCCATTTTCTAAGATAACACCCTTAATTTTTTTATTATGTACTAAAATCTCCTTCACCCTTTGGTTTAAATGGATATTTACATTTACACTATTTATAAAATTTGAAAGAGCTTTAATAATATCACTGGATTTATCCGATTGGGGAAATACTCTATTACCTCTTTCAATTTTTGATCGAACCCCTAAACCATGGAAAAAGTCTATTAAATCATTGTTGGAAAAAGTATATAATGCACTATATAAAAAATATGGATTTCTCATTATATTTTCTATTAAAGAGTCAATATCTCCTGAATTGGTAAAGTTACATCTTCCCTTTCCGGTAATAAATATTTTTTTCCCTAGTTTATCATTTCTTTCTAATAGATGTACCTCTAGACCTTTTTGAGCAGCAATTCCTGCTGCCATCATTCCTGCTGCCCCACCACCGATTACAATTATTTTTTGCTCCATTCTTTTTACCTCTTATTCTTTAAAATTTTTCAAATGACATGTATCATTTAGTTGTACAAGTACATTGTAGTCTTTTTTGAAATCTATAATATTAATAGCCGTATTGTCTTGCCTGATTTTTTTATAATAGCTTAAATCTATGTCTAATAGTCCAAAAATAATTGTTTTTATAGCAACCCCATGGGAGACCATAACAATATTTTTATTAGGATTTTTTTCAATAATTTCTTTTACAGCTTTGAGCGATCTTGTTTGGACCTGTAATAAAGTCTCTGCCTCAGGAATTTGAGTATTGTGGGGTTTTAAGCTCCAATCATTAAAAATACCATGATACTTTTCTTTTATTTCATTAGTTGTAAGACCTTCCCATTGCCCGAAATTCATCTCCCGAATGCCTGGCAGAGGAATAACAGATTTATTTATATGTTTTCCTATTATTTCAGCAGTATCATAGGCTCTAGAAAGATCACTGGCATAAATAATATCAATATTTTCATTTTTTAGATGTTCCGCCAAATAATTGGCCTGACGTATTCCAACATCAGTTAACTGAATATCTTTCATTCCTTGTGCTTTTCCTTTTCTATTCCAAAGGGTTTCACCATGTCTAATCAAATATAAACGTGTCATATTCATCCTCCCTATAATAATATCATGCCTATTATAGCATTTTTCAAAACATTAAAAAACCTATGAGATCTTTCGTAGGTCTTCATAGGTCATAGGTGTATGTTGATGTTTAAATTCGCCCTCTTATTTTTAAAGATTCTCTAATCCTTCTAACGGATAACATATATGCTGCTGTCCTCATATCAACATTATGTATTTTTTCAATTTCACAAACTTCTTTAAATGCTTTACTCATAATCAACTGTAATTTAGAATATACTTCCTCCTCTGTCCAATAATAACCCATCTTATTTTGAACCCACTCAAAGTAGGATACAGTTACTCCCCCTGCATTAGCTAAGATATCTGGAACGATTAAAATCCCTTTCTCATTTAAAATTTTATTAGCTTCTATAGTTGTAGGACCATTGGCTCCTTCTACAATTATTTTAGCACGAATATCCGAGGCATTTTCGCTAGTTATTACATTTTCTAATGCACAAGGCAATAGTACATCGACATCTAAACCCAATATATCTGTACTTTGAATTGAATCACAATCTTCTGTATACTTTTCAAAACCTTTTACAGTGCCTTTTTCTTTATAATAGGCCATTAATGATTTTATATCTAAGCCTTTTTCGTTATGACAATATATACCACCCTTTGTACCTGTCACTGCAATAACTTTAGCTCCTAAGTTTTGAAGAGTAAGTGCAGCAAAAGAACCCACATTTCCAAATCCTTGTACAGAAACTCTTAAATCTTGTAATTGTAAATTTAACTTCTCAGCGGCCATTTTAGCCATTAAGGCCACACCATAACCTGTTGAAGGGGTTCTACCTAAAGATCCGCCAATCTCCACGGGTTTTCCTGTTACAATAGCCGGAACATCATATCCGGCAATCTTGCTATACTCATCCATCATCCAAGCCATAATTTCACCATTGGTATTGACATCGGGAGCAGGAATATCAATATCGGGTCCAATAAAATGATAAACAGCGTGAATATAGCCTCTTGTAAGTCTTTCAAGTTCATGCTTAGATAATTCCTTAGGATTTACGCAAATTCCCCCTTTACCGCCACCATAAGGTATGCCCACAACATTTACCTTAAAGGTCATCCAAGTGGCTAAGGCCTTCACTTCATCTAAGCATACATTTTGATGATAACGTATTCCTCCTTTAAAAGGACCTGTAATATTAGAATGTTGACATCGATATCCTTTAAATACTTTTGTTGTTCCATCGTCCATTTTTATAGGAATAGAAAACTCCAATGTCTTTTGAGGCTCACACAATATATCATATACCTCTTGTTCAACTCCTAAGGTTTCACATACATCCTTCAGTTGATTTTGTACTATTTTAAATGGATTTAAATTATCATTATTCATATATATTCCTCCTAAATTATATCGGCAATAAAATCATGTGTTTTTTATTGCTCTGAAAAATTTTCTTTGCTGGTATAGATTTCATATTGTTCCCATATATTCTCTAACTCTTTGAAGGTCTTGGTTATTTTCTCTTTTTCCCTCATACCCAGAGATATTAGTAATGCGTTTATTAAGCTAAGGGGGGCCACTAGAGAGTCAACAAAGGATACCATATTACTTTTAGCAATTAAATTATGATCACTATATTCTATTATAGGAGACAACTCACTATCTGTAATGGTAATAATCTGGGCACCTTTCTTTTGAATAAACTTAAGAATTTCAGTAGTCTTGCTTGAATATCTTGGAAAACTAATTCCTATGACCATGTCCTCTGATGTTACATTTATCAACTGCTCAAATATATCACTAATACCATAGGTCACAACGGTAACGTTGTCTAAGATTAAGTTTAAATAGAAACCTAAAAACTCTGTCAGAACTGTTGTTGTCCTAAATCCAATGATATAAATCCTCCTTGAATGATAAAGCTTGTCTACAATTTTAGTAAATTCTTCTTTATTTAATTCTTCTAAGGTAGCTTGAATATTTTCTATATCTGATTTAAAAACATCCTTAATTAACGTATCTTGGGCAATTTGATTGTTGGATAATTCCATCCTTTGTATCGTAGTAAGCTTAGTTTTAATTAATTCTTGCAAAGCCTTTTGCAACTTGGGGTATCCGCTATATCCTAGAGTATTTGCAAACCTTACTACCGTAGATTCACTAACATTTACACTCTGCCCTAGCTTAGAAGCTGTCATAAAAGCCGCCTTATCGTATTGAGATAAGATAAAATCAGCAATCATTTTTTGACTTTTACTTAGTTTGGGGTATTGTCTTTTAATATTTTCTATTAAATTATTACTTTTCTCCAGTTTCCTATGTTCTTCCATGGAATGATCTCCTTTTACATGATTAAAATACTTTATTGAGCGAGTTACTTTTTAAAGTTTTAATAATTTTTTAAGGGTTCCTTAACATCATTTTTCCTGTTTTACTAACAAATTCAAGCTTTTATAAAGCAAATCTCTTTAAAACTGGCACAACAAGGTCGTCATGATTCATATATAGAAATTTCCATCTTCGTAGAATCTTTTAAACATAATCCAAAAATTAAATTTTTTTCCTTTAGACTTTTGTTTAAAAAATCTACTATTTGATAAATTTGTTCATCTTTTTCTACTATTTTCCTGCTTATTAATTTAATATTATCACTATTGGCCATGATTTACTCTCCTTATTTTTTGATATGAAGAAATTACTATGGGGCTAATATATAAATTATATCAGTTTTATTATAAGTTTTCTTTATCTACAAATACTATCTAAAATGAGAATAATAATTTCAAAACAAACTTAGGAGTGATATTTTTGATACAAATTGATGATGCAGGAAGTGGTAGCTTAGTTGGTGGTACTTTAATTGGTATTTATCGCATAGAAACTAATGAATATCAATATGGTATTATACCTATTGATTATTATAATGAAAAAAATTTTAAATCTAAAGAATATTTAAATTATGTTGTATATATTGTTTCAAATTTGTTTGAAAAATTCAATGTACCACTAAATGAAGAAATATATGTTTGCAGAGGGTATATGTTTGATCATTTAAGGATATGGCTTACTGAAAGAGGATATAATTGGTATAGTACCGTGATTGAAAATCCCCTCCAAGATCATATTGAGTCTTCCTTTGAAAATTATACGATTAACCTGGGATTACCTGAAAACTTTATAAAATATACTAAGTATCCCTTTCATTTTCACCAATTATTAAAATGGGTTTATGCTGATTATGATAATAGAGCTAGTTTATGTAAAACAGGCTGGAAAAGTTGGAAAAAGTATGGTAATTTAGCTTGGAATACTTCTATTGATAAAATTAATAAATCGAATTATTATTGCTTGTTATGTGGAATGAAAATCCTGGATTATTCTATAGTGAAAATCATTACCTATCATAGTAATCGTAAGTATCGTATTTATGTTCATGAAAATTGTAAAGAAAACTTACAAAAATAATGATTCTATTTCTTTTCAATGATGATTAATTGAGGTGGATTGTTTAATTTATTATAATAATCCATTTTGATTACATTATATTTTTGATTATCTAATTGATGAACAAAAGATAATACTTGCTTTTGTTCATTTTTCCCCTCGGGATGACCATGATAAACACATATAGTGATTATTCCCTTTGGCAATAACAGCTCTAAAGTTTGTTCTATAGCCATAACAGTACTATCTCCCTTAGTGGTAATGGCATGATCTCCCCTCGGAAGGTAACCTAAATTAAACATTGCTCCCTTGACTTTTACATTTACGTATTTTGATATATTTTCATGACTGCAATGAAGCAATTCTACCCTTTGAAATAAAAGAGAATTCATTAATTTTTCTTTCGTTTTATCAATTGCTTGCTTTTGAATATCAAAACTAAATACCTTTCCCTGCTCAGCTACAAGATTAGCTAAAAATAAAGTGTCATTGCCATTGCCAGCGGTGCCATCTATGGCATAGTCCCCAGGGGATATAATTTGATATATAAAATATTGTGCAAGACTAGTAATGTTCTCAAACAATAATTCCATTTGGCTCCTCCTTAAATAACTCTATTTTTATAAAAATATTAACTGCAAAATTTTGCAGTTAATATCCTATGGAAGCGTTAATATTTTTATAAAAATGAAAGTATACACTCTCTAATTGCTTTACAGGCCACGGCAGCCGTTATATCTCCCAAATCACACATGGGCAAAACCTCTACTAAGTCCATTCCAATAATATTCAAATCTTTTAGCAAATGAATGGATTCAAACAGCTCTTTTGATGTAATACCACCTGCTTCAGGGGTTCCAGTTCCAGGTGCAAATGCTGGATCTAGCACATCAATATCAATAGTTAAGTAAATGGGATGTCCCTGTAATTTGTGTAGAATAGATTTTAGCGGTTGCAAGACCTCTCCCATAAATAAATTACTATTTTTTTGGGCCCATTGGAATTCTTGCTTGGTTCCAGATCTAATTCCAAATTGATAAATATTCTTAGGAGATACAAAATTAGTTGCTTGTTTAATCACAGTGGCGTGGGAATTATATTCGTTAAAATATTCATCTCGTAGATCGGTATGGGCATCAAAATGAAGAATAATTAAATCTTCCTTATATTTAGACGCCATTTTTTCAATTATTGGAAGACTAATTAGATGTTCTCCCCCAAGAAAAATAGGGATTTTATTATCTTGCAATATTTCCTGTGCTGCCTCCCCAATTATCTCTAAGCTATTTTTCACATTGCCAAAGGGAAGCTCTAAATCACCATAATCGTAATACTTCTTTTTCTCTAACTCTCTATTTAAATATGGACTATAGGTTTCTAACGCTAGAGATAATTCTCGTATTTTTTGTGGGCCAAACCTAGAACCTGGTTTAAAACTTACCGTATAGTCCATGGGTGCACCGACTATAATAATATCAGCATGACTATAGTGATCCATACTTCCGATAAATTTCACATGATTATCTATGCTTTCTTTTATTATGCCCATTATTCTCCTCCTATTTTAACAAATCTTCTACAAATTTAGGCAGGGAAAATGCACTTTTGTGAATTTCTTTTGTATAATATTTTGTATCAATCTCGGCTTTGTTAGACTGTTCTACAGTTAATGGATGATATTTTTTTGACCCCATGGTAAAGCTCCACAAGCCACTAGGATAAGTTGGTATAGAACATAGATACAATTGGGTAATTGGGAATACAGATTGAATATCCCGATATACATTAGAAATAAGAGAATTATTATAAAAAGGTGATTCAGTTTGTGCCACGAAAAGGCCGTCCTCTTTTAAGGCTTGATAAATTGCTTGATAAAAATCTACAGCAAAAAGTCCAACCGCCGGTCCAACAGGGTCAGTTGAGTCAACCATAATAACATCAAATTCATTTTTATTATTTTGCACATATTTTATGCCATCTTCAATCAATACACTTACTCTTGAATCATCTAAAGAGCAGCTAATCGTCGGAAGATATTTTTTACTTACCTCTACAACCTTATTATCAATTTCAACCAAAACAGCTTTTTCTACCGATGGATGTTTTAAAATTTCTCTTATGGTTCCACCATCGCCTCCCCCTATAACCAGGACTTTCTTAGGATTTGGATGAGTAAAAAGTGGTACATGGGTTATCATCTCATGGTAGATAAACTCATCTTTCTCTGTTGTTTGCACAGTCCCATCTAAAACTAACATTTTACCAAATTGAAGAGTATCTATTAAAGCCAAATCTTGATATTCAGTTTTTTCCATATGTATAGTCTTACCGGTCTTACAAGTTATGCCTACATTTTCTGTTTGTTTCTCAGTAAACCACATTTCCATAATTATTTTCCTCCCATTATTTATTTCATATAGAACAAAATTATACCAAAAATACTTTTTAAGTTAAAGCTATTTTTTGCCGCCTGCACAGGGTTTTGTGAAAAAATCTTTTAAGTTTACAGTGAATATAATATTATTATTTGCAGTTTTCTCTCTATTAAAACCTTCTTTTAATAAAAAGCCATATACTTTTGGATTTTCCCTTAAATAATATGCTTTTTCTATACTCATACAATAGGCATAATTTAACATAGAACGCAAAAGGCCATCACCATAGCCTTTTGATCTTTCAGCAGGCGTAATAAATACTTCTTCAAGAATACATTGATTTACTTGTAGGGTAAGAATGCTAAATCCATAGATTTTTTCTCCGTACTTAACTAAAAATATGTCTAAAAAATGTTTTTCTATATTATTTATCTCTATTTCATTTTCATTTATAAACTTCAAAAAATTTTTAATGTCTACATCCTTCATTTTAGTAAATTCAATCATTCTATATCTACCCTACCCTTACTAGATTTTTTAAATTTTCTATCTCTTTTTCAGTTAACTCTCTCCATTGTCCCCTAGGTAGATTCCCCAGTTCTATATTTCCCATTTTTATTCTTTTAAGAGTAATTACTGGGTGCCCAATTTTATCACACATTTTCCTAATTTGCCTATTTTTGCCTTCATGAATTGTAATTTTCGTTGTTGTATTTCCATTCTTAATATGAATAATGTCAAATCCTGCAGGGGAGGTAATGTAGTTATCAATTTCCAAACCTTCTTTGAAGGATTGTATCTTTTCTTTGGTAGGAATTCCTCTAATTTCTGCTATGTATTCCTTTTGTATCTCATATTTTGGGTGAGTTAGCTTATAAGTTAAATTACCATCATTGGTTAAAATTAATAATCCTTCAGTATCATAATCCAAGCGCCCCACGGGATAAATTCTTTCATTGACCTGGTTTACTAAATCGATTACTGTCTTTCTATTAAATTGATCTTCTACCGTAGTCACAAAACCTATGGGTTTATTTAAAAGAATATACATATGCTCCTGTATATTTTTAACCACTATGTTATCAAATTCAATGACATCCATTTGAGGATTAATCTTCTTTCCCAACTCCCTTGTTATTTCACCATTTATTTTCACTCTACCATTTTTTATGTATTCTTCGCTTTTTCTTCTCGAAGCAATTCCGCAATAGGCAAGATATTTTTGTAATCTCATATAAACTCACTCCTTTTATAATAAAAGCACTATTGGTATTTTAATATAATCCGTTGTACTAGTTAAATTCCAATTTTCTCATGTTCCAAGGTCAAGAGTTTGTAAATTTGCCTTCAGCAGTATCAAAAACTCGCTACGCTCAAACACTTGATTTAAAACGCTTTCAGCTTTATTAACAAACTCTTGACCTCTGCACAAAGCAAACTTTCCATTTAACTAGCACAACGAGTGAATATATTTTATCTTATGATGATAATATAATTTTAACAAAACATAGAATACAGTCAAATAAATTTAATTTTATATTCAACCTATAGAATAGATTATTTATGGAGAATTTTAATTGGAACTTTTTCTAATAGGAAAACAGTTATTGCTAGACCTATAAAATGGAAAAATTTAGTCCCTTGCTAGCAAGACTAACTTTTCTCTATCATAAAAAATAAGCGATTTCTCGCTTACTTAATTTTCTAACCAGTGATCTATAATTTTATCAAGAAAGTTTTTTGTGTTTTTCTTAGGAATATCCTCTTTAACATATATTTCAGCTTCATCAATTTTTTCATCTGCAAGATATAGTTCTAATTTTCCTATTATCTTTTCTTTTAATATAGGAGCTTCAATTGTTTTTGGTAATGCTAGTTTTACTTTCACCTTCTGTTTTTCTATTTCTTTTATAGGGATTTCTATTTCTTTTTTACTATATACACGGACTCTCTCCCGTATTCCATCTTTAACTGGAATACTTCTTAGGTATTCATCTTCTGAAACAACTTGGTAAGGCTGATAAGTATCAAATGCGTAATCAAATAAAGCCGTCGAATCATCCCATATATTATTTGATTTCAATACGACCGTGATTAACTGCATTTCATTTCTATAAGCTGAAGACACTAAACATTTTCCAGCTTTAGAAGTATAGCCAGTCTTTACTCCATTTCCACCTTCATAATTCCACAATATTTTATTCTTATTATGCAATGCACGGTTCCATTGATGATTTTGCCAGGATATATTTTTTTTCTTTGTAGAAACTATGGTTTTAAACACATCATTATTCATGGCATATGCTGTGATTTTTGCAAGATCATGGGCCGTAGTATAATGATTATTGTCATCTAAGCCATGAGGATTAGCAAAACTGGTATTCAATGCATTGATTTCTTTAGCCTTATCATTCATCATGCGAATAAAATTTTCAATGTCTCCTCCCCCGATGTGCTCTCCGATTGCATAAGCAGCATCATTCCCAGATCTTAACATTAAACCATATAGAAGTTCTTCTAAGGTTAATTCTTCATTTTCCTCTAGCCATATGGAGGATCCTTCTATCCCTGATGCATTTTTGCTTACTTTAACTTTGTCATTGAGATTCCCATGTTCTATAGCGACAATAGCAGTCATTATTTTTGTCGTACTGGCCATGGCTCTTTGCTCATCGATATTCTTTGAAAATAGAATTCTCCCTGTTTTTTGTTCAATAACTATAGCTGATTCCGAGGTTACATTAATTTCTTCTGCATAGATCATAGTAGAAGTTAAGAAAAAAGACATAATAAAAATTATGCTAAATATCACGAGCTTTCTTTTCATAATAAGCACCACCTTTTGTAGATAATATTATTATGTTTATTTTTTGTTATTTCATACCTTATAATCTTATCATTTATGATAAACTCTCATAAGATAATACTTCTAAAAAAAATAGGGCATTATCGCCCTATTGTAAATCCATGATATTTAGCTTATTGAACATTAGGTGGATTTACTTGATTGTTGGTTGGATTGTTTCCCATATTATTATTTTTACTGAATATATTTTGAACATCTGTAATAAACTGTGGCGCCATTTCTATTATTCTTTCAACTGTTGTATTTTGGTCTACAGGCAATAATCTTATTTGTCCTTGACCCACTACCATAAAAGCTACCGGTTGAACAGAAACTCCTGCTCCTGCGCCTCCAGCAAATGGAAAATCTTTATTTTCCATATTTTGTTGTAAATCTTTCAATTCTTCTTTTTTATACTCTCCACCGCCAGATGCAAATCCAAAACCCACTCTTGATATGGGAATGATTACCGTTCCATCTGGTGTTTCCACAGCATCTCCAACAATTGTATTTACATCCACCATATCCTTAATACTTTCCATTGCTGTTTTCATTAATCCTTCTATTGGATGCCCCTCCATCTAATCACCGCCTTTTAAATATAACTTTAAAATTTTTATACCTACATTAATAATTTGA
Source organism: Irregularibacter muris (assembly GCF_024622505.1). Lineage (NCBI taxonomy): Bacteria > Bacillati > Bacillota > Clostridia > Eubacteriales > Eubacteriaceae > Irregularibacter > Irregularibacter muris. The sequence continues at coordinate 229,209 of NZ_JANKAS010000002.1, read as the reverse complement.
CCTAACTTAAACGTAATTATACAGGAAAAATCAATATGTAATAAGTTTTGTTGAATAAATAAAGGTTTAACATCGAGTTGATGGGTTTCAATATTTTTATAACTTGAAATCCAAAAAAATATATTTGTTACTACCGTATAAATTATACCTGATAGAATACCTGTAACAGCTGCATTTTTAGTGTCAAATTCTATATTAAATAATATCTTTTTAATTTTCATTTTATTCATCATATATTCTACTATATTTCTATATTTATTATGTAGGTACTGGGCTCTTTTAATGGAATGTTTTAATTCTTTAAAAGTATATTTATTCTCTTTATCCTTTAATGATTTACTTTTTATGCTTTCAATTCTAAAGGTCTTTTCTTCCGTATCAATATAAATATCCAGTAATTTGACATGAAATTTAATTAATCCTTTCATCATGGAAATCAATATGAACATTTGATTGCTGCAATCCTTCTGTTTGTAACCTATTTCTATATGAATATACAAGTTGTAAAGGACAATTAGCATAATGATAATGACTATTAAGGTAATCATTTTATCCCTCTTTTCTTTTATCCCCTCAAATAAATTCTCTCTAATACAGGAAGATTTTATACATAAAAAAAGAAATACACGAAATAGTGTATTTCTCTAAGCTTTCTATTCTTTTCCTAAGGGATATCATTTTCCTCTATTTCCCACTGTAATTCTTCTATCTTAGGTAATTTATCCAAGGATTCAATACCTATATACCTTAAAAAATCTTTTGTTGTTCCATAAACAATTGGTTTGCCTGGACTATCCAATCTACCTACATCTTTAATAATAAATTTATCGATAAGAGTTTGTATAGCTTTTTCACATTTTACCCCTCTTATTGCCTCAATATCAGCCCTAGTCACGGGTTGTTTATAGGCAATAATTGCTAAAGTTTCTAAGGCTGCCTTGGATAATCCCGTAGCTGTTTTCGGTGCCATAACCGACTGAATATATTCATAATGTTCTGGCCTTGTTGCCAGTTGATATTCATTACCCGTTTTTTTAATTTGAACCCCTCTACGTTCATAATCAAATAAATCTGCCATTTCCCTTAGAATATTCTCAGTGGTTTTCATATCTTCATCTATAATTCTTGCAATATCACTAATATTTACAGTTTCTCCAGCGGCAAAGAGAACACCTTCTATTATTCCTATTTTTTCTTTGTTGTTCACTCATAACACCCCACTGACTCATTATTTGCCGTCCTTCTTTATAATTAGGATTTCATCAAATAGTTCCTGTTGTTTTACTACAATTATTCTCATTTTCATTAATTCCAGTACGGCTAAAAACATAGTAATGAGCTCATTTCTAGATTCACATTGTTCAAGCAAAGTATTAAAGTTTAAACTTTGTCCATCTTGTTCAAGATATTTTAATATATCCTTTGTTTTCTCCTCAATGGTAAAAACTTCTCTTTTTATTTGATGAAAATCTTCCTTCGCTCGGCTTAGCATATTCTTTTTTATTAATAGTCGTTGAAAGGTTTTAAATAAGACATCCATATCTAGATCAACATCAGGTTTCCTTATCTCCAACTCAGGATAATATTCAGGGTCTTTATATATAACCTTTATCTCACTTTTTTCTCTTTCTTTCAAATATAAACTCAATTGTTTAAATTTTTTATATTCTATAAGCCTTCTCATTAATTCTTGTCTTGGATCCACTTCTTCAATCATTAATTGTTCTTCAACCTCATCATTATCAGGCAAAAGCATTTTTGATTTTATTTCTAATAAAGTGGCTGCCATGATTAAAAACTCACTAGCAATTTCAAGATCTATAGATTTCCATTGATTTATATATTGCATGTACTGGAATGTAATTTCGGCAATGGGAATATCATATATATCTACTTTATTTTTTTCAATTAGATGTAATAATAGATCTAGAGGACCTTGAAAAGAATTTAATACTATTTTGTATGACATATTCATACTCCTTTAAATAAAACTGTTACAATATTTATTAATCCACCCCCAACTAAGGCAATAGCAGGTGATAGTATTTTATCAAGTAAATTGGTTGCTATAAGGATTAATAAAATTGGATATCCATACCTTTCATACTCCCAAAAATACCTTTCGATTTTATTTGGAAGAATACTCGCAAATATTTTAGACCCATCCAAAGGAGGTATGGGAATTAGATTAAATACCGCTAAGATTAAATTATAGATAAAAAAAGACTGTAAAAGATTATGGCCTATCACACTACGGGGCTGAATAATAAACATGCAAATTATAGATAAAAAAGCAAGAAGGAGATTAGACATAGGACCTGCCAATGCTACAAGAAATGTGCCTCTTTTCCTATCTTTAAAATACATAGGATTATAAGGAACTGGTTTAGCCCACCCAAATTTAAAAAATACAAACATAAAAAAGCCTATTGGATCTATATGCTTGATCGGGTTAATGGTTAATCTACCTTGACTTTTTGCCGTAATATCCCCTAGTTTATAGGCCACAAAGGCATGGCTAAACTCATGGAAGGTCAGAGCAATAATCAAAGGTGGTAATGTATATAACAAATCCATTAAATTATAATTAAACATTTTTTACCTCCATCAGGGTATTTAATAGACAATATGAATTTTACCATATTAAAGCTTAAAACAAAAGAAAAAAGGCTGTTGGACAGCCTTTAAATAATTTTTTTATCATTTAGTTCCTTACTTTATTATTTTGATGGGGATAATAGATTGTTAATTAGTTTTTTATACATAAAAAGTACATTGGTTTTTTCTATAGGTTGGCTAGCAACTAAATTGACCTTTCCAATTTCCTTACCTTCACTTGAAACTACTATCTCTCCTAATTTCTCGCCCTTTTTAATGGGGGCTTTATAACTTTTTTTCAAAACAATCTTTTTATCTATTTCTTGATCTGCACCCTTTTTTATTAAAACATTTAAGGGCTCCTCTGTTATGACTTTTAATTTTTCGCTTTTTCCTTTTTCAATGTCTATTTCTTTTACTTCTTCACCTTTGTCGACTACTTGAATACCGTCATAATTAGCAAATCCATAATCTAATAATTTTGCAGCCTCTTCAAATCTTACTTTAGAATCTGGTGCACTTAGGATAACGCTGATTAAACGAAGATTCCCCTTTTTGCTGGTAGCAGAAAGACAATGTTTAGCTTCAGAAGTATATCCTGTTTTTATTCCATCTAGACCATCATAACTTCTTAAAAGTTTGTTTGTATTTGCTAGGGTTCTAGTTTTGTCATTATTTTTTCCTACCGTTACGTTAGCCATCCACATGGTTAAGTATTGATGTATCTTGGGATGTTTAACTAATTCTTTAGACATTATAGCTATATCATAAGCTGTAGTATAGTGTCCTTCCTCAGACAAGCCATTGGCATTTTTAAATTTTGTATTATTCATTCCCAGTTCTTTTGCTCTATCATTCATCATTTTAACAAAGGATTCCTGAGTTCCCCCTATATATTCCCCAAGGGCAGTAGCTGCATCATTTGCTGACTCTACTGCAACACCGATGAGTAATTCCTCAACTGTTCTTAGTTCACCTGGTTCTAAGTATAGTTGTGTTCCCCCCATCTTGGATGCTAATTCACTTATGTTTACCTTATCCTCTAATGTTATTTTACCACTGTCTACCGCTTCCATAGTAAGAAGCATTGTCATTATTTTTGTAATACTAGCTGGTGGCAATTTTTCATCTTTGTTTTGTTCAAATAAAACTTCACCAGTCGCGGCATCTATTAACACAGCTGATTTTGATTCTATAACAGTTTCATCAGCAAAAACCATAGGCTCAAAAATAAAAAAACTAAAAACAAAAATGGTTATCATGAGAATAATTCTCCTGTTATTCATATTGTTCCCTCCTAAGTTATTATTTCTAGTTTATTTATCTTTAGTGTTTCGCTAAAATAAAATGTTATACAAAATAAAAAGAGATTACTCTATGGTAACCTCCTTGTAATTTAAACCAATTTTATTGTTAAAGTTCTTGTAAAAATTTTCTTATTAAGCTTTTAAAATTATCCTTTACCTTGTCTGTTGTTTCAATTACTTCCTTATGACTTAATGGTTGTTCTAGGATTCCAGCCGCCATATTGCTGATACAGGAAATTCCTAAGACATCTACGCTGGCATGCCTTGCAACAATAACTTCTGGTACGGTGGACATCCCTACGGCATCTACTCCCAATTTTCTAAGCATTCTAACTTCTGCCGGTGTTTCATAACTAGGTCCAGTCATTGCAGCGTACACCCCTTCTTGTAATTCAACTCCTATTTTCTCTCCACTTTTTCTTAGGACATTTCTTAGGTTTTGGTTAAAGGCTGTAGACATATCAGGAAATCTTGGACCAAACTCTTCTAGGTTTTCTCCTATCAGAGGATTATTGCCCTGTAGATTAATCATATCTTCAATAATCATAAGGTCTCCCGGTTGTAATTGCTTATTTACCCCTCCGGCTGCATTTGTTACCACTAGAATTTTTATACCCAGCTTATTCATGACGCGAATGGGAAAGATCACTTCATCTAAGGAGTAGCCTTCGTAATAGTGAAATCGTCCTTGCATGGCTACAATGCTTTTCCCCATTAATTTCCCTAAAATTAAATTACCCGCATGTCCAGAAACAGTTGATACTGGAAAATGAGGAATTTCACTATAGGGTATTACTGTCCGATCTTCTAACTCTTCTGCCATTTCCCCTAAACCTGAGCCCAACACTAATCCCAATTGTGGTGCAATTTTTGTCTTCTTTTTAATAAAATCCGTAGTTTCTTTAATCTTTCTTGATAAATCCATGCTTTTACTCCTTCCTTAAAAGTTTAGAAGCGAAACTATTACCATTTTGTAATTTTTTTAATTTTAGAAATTCAGAGATTGTAGCTCCTATGTCTGCAAAGGTATCCCTAATTCCAATATCTTGGGGTATAATCTTTTTTCCATATATTAAAATGGGTATATACTCCCGTGAATGATCTGTACTAGCTGTTGTAGGATCACAGCCGTGATCTGCATTAATGATTAATATATCATCCTCTTTCATTAGATCTATTATCTCTGGTATTCTTCTATCGACATCAGATAAAGCTGAAGCATAGCCTTGAACATCATTTCTATGACCATATACACTATCAAAATCCACTAAATTGGTAAAAATCAGCCCTGGTTTTTCTTGTTTCATATATTCAATTGTTTTATCTATCCCATCCATATTATCCGTTGTATGGACGGCATGGGTTAAGCCCCGTCCTGCGAATATATCTTCAATTTTCCCAACACCCATAACATCTAAGCCTTGTTCCTTTATCCTATCCAAAAGAGTAGGTTCTACAGGTTCTAAGGAAAAGTCTCTTCTATTTGAAGTTCGAGTAAAAGATCCTGGCTCGCCTATGAAGGGTCTAGCGATTACCCTTCCTACCCCGTAGGATCCTATTAAAAACTCCCGTGCAATTTTACAATATTCATATAAGGTGTCTATAGGAATTACGCCTTCATGTGCAGCTATTTGAAATACACTGTCTGCAGAAGTATACACTATTGGGTAGCCTGTTTCCATATGTTCTTTTCCTAAATCTTCTATGATGACTGTGCCAGAAGCAGGATAATTCCCAATTGTTTTTCTCCCAATTCTTTGTTCAAATTCTTCTATAATTTCCATTGGAAATCCTTTAGGAAAAGTAGGAAAAGGCTTTTGTAAAACAATGCCTGTCATTTCCCAATGTCCAGTGGTGGTGTCCTTACCTGGAGATTTTTCATCAGATTTTCCATAAGCAGCAATAGGATTTACTTCAGCAGGAATTGCATCAGCCCCCTGAATATTTCCTAATCCCATTTTTTCTAAATTTGGCAATGAAAAACCATCTATATTTTTATAGATATTTCCTAGAGTATTGCTTCCTACGTCACCATATAAAGTAGCATCGGGCAATTCTCCAATCCCTACACTATCGATTATCATCCAAATTACTCTTTTTATCATCTTCCTTCTCCTTTCTCATTTGTTAGTAAATAACTTCATATTATAGTTAATTGATTGGTTTTATTAAAAAATTCATATTCCTTAAGCTCTTGGATGGGCTCGCTTATATATTTCACTTATTTTAAAAGTTGAAGCTTTAATATATACCTGAGTACTAGAAATATCCGAATGTCCTAACATTTCTTGAACTGACCGCACATCTGCCCCATTTTCAATTAAATGTAAGGCAAAAGAGTGTCTAATCATATGGGGAGTAATGGGCTTATTTATATTTGCTTTTTGGGTATAATATTTTATTATTTTCCACAAACCCTGCCTGGTGATTTTATGCCCCTGCATATTAACAAATAAATCAGTATTCTCTGCATCATTAATAATTTTGTTTCTACTCTCAATGATATATTTTTCCAATGCATCTATAGCAATATTGCCTATAGGGATTATTCTTTCATTGTTTTCATGATTACAATAAATTATTCGGTTTTCAAGATCAACATCTTGAACATTTAGATCAATTAATTCACTTACCCTTAAACCCGTAGCATAGAGAACCTCCAAAATAGCTTGATCTCTTAATCCCTTCTTCGTATTTGTATTTGGTGCACTTAATAATATTTCTACCTCTTGAAGGGTTAAGGTCTGAGGAATTTTCCTTTCAATTTTAGGTGTTTCTAAATTCAGTGTAGGGTCTACAGTGATATAATTTCTGCTTAAAAGAAATTGAAACAATCCCCTTAAAGAGGCTAAATTCCTAGATATTGTGGATGTTGCCCTTCCTTTTTTTTGCAAAAACAATAGATAGGATATAATATATGTTTTTGTAATTCTTTCTAGATGATTTACCTTCTCAGCAAGGCAGTATTCAAAGAATTGTTTCGTATCTCTAATATAACTCTCTACTGTATGGGGAGACAATTCCTTTTCTTCTCGTAAATACAACCCAAATTTTTCTATGTATATCGTAACGTCCATACCTATTCCCCTTTTTTTAAAAAAATACACTGAATTATTATTATTCCACAATTACATAGGAAATCCTCTTTATTTTGCAAAATAAAATTAAAAGACCTGTTCCAGGTCTTTTAATTACCTATTCTTATAAAAGAACTTTTTGGGCTTCAATATACTCTAACCCCTGATCATCTGCAACTGCTTTATAAGTTAGTCTCCCTTTATATAGATTTAAACCCTTTCGCAAAGATTCATTTTCTTTTAAAGCTCTTTCGCATCCTTTATTAGCAATTTCAAGTGCATAAGGTATGGTAGAATTGGTTAAAGCAAGGGTAGATGTTCTTGGTACTGCCCCCGGCATATTCGCAACAGAATAATGTATAACATTATGTTTTACAAAATAAGGATTTTCATGAGTGGTTATTCTATCAATAGATTCTATAGCCCCTCCCTGATCTATGGCTACATCTACTAATACAGCACCTGGTTTCATGGTTTTTACCATCTCTTCCGTCACTAGTTTAGGTGTTCTTGATCCTGGTATCAAAACAGCTCCTACAACTAAATCTGCTGTTCTTACTGCTTCTGCAATATTGAAACTATTGGACATAAGGGTTATCACTCTACCACCAAAAATATCATCTAAATATGCTAATCTTTTTGGACTGATATCAATTATAGTCACCCGGGCGCCTAGACCAATTGCTATCTTTGCTGCATTTGTCCCTACATTTCCACCACCGACTACAACAACCTCAGCTGGTGCAACCCCTGGCACCCCTCCTAATAGTACGCCTCGTCCATTATTAATTTTCTCTAGAAGATTAGCTCCTACTTGAATAGACATTCTTCCTGCTACTTCACTCATAGGAGAAAGTAGGGGGAGTGAACCATCTGGGAGTTGGACTGTTTCATAAGCTATCCCTATAATTTTCTTCTCCAAGAGTACTTTTGTTAATTCTGGTTCTGGTGCTAAATGAAGATATGTAAATAGTATTTGTCCTTCTTTAAAAAGGTTATATTCAACTTCTAAGGGTTGTTTCACTTTCAAAATCATATCTGCAATTTCAAATACTTCTACGTTATTCTCTAGAATTTTTGCTCCAGCTTTTATATATTCTTCATCGGTAAATCCACTACCCAAACCCGCAGACTTTTCAATGTATACTTCATGTCCAAAATTTAAAAATGACTCCACTCCTGCCGGTGTAATTCCTACTCGATTTTCATTTGTTTTGATTTCTTTAGGTACTCCAATAATCATCGACTTCGCTCCCTGCTACACAAATTTAATATTGTTATTATACCCTTTTCATATTTTATAATCAATCATTCTGAAAATATCTTTCATCATTACTGTCATAATATTAGATTAGGTGATAATATTTTCATGAATATTGGCGTAATATAAGCCTCCACTAAACTTCCTATTACTAACAAGAGAGCTATAGACAGCATAATAATGGTATAGGTCCAGATCTGGCTTTTTAAATTATGAATTGGTTGCTTTTTAATTTTATTTTTAAAGATAAAATTGGAAAAACTAATAGCAAATACTCCAATACCAATGAGCCCTGGAATATGAAATAGGTTTTGGGGAATGATGGTCAATAGGATAAACATTACTCCCTTTAATGATAATTCATCAATAAGAAAGCCCAAAGTAAATCCTAATATAAAGCCCCTAAAACCCAAAATTAATAAAATTATCGGTGTCCCGATTAATGTTAAGCCGATCAACCATATAGGTAGAAATAATTTTAGATTATTGAAAATAGATTGAAATAGTAACTGATAATTATCAATATCCTCATTTTTCAATAATTGAAAAAAACCCTTCAAATATTGTATTAATTCTACTTTTTGTGGATCCGGTAGAGCTTTCACAGTGTAGGTCCCTGCAACAATTCCTATGGTGAAAATTAAAATAGAAATAAAATAAATAGGAATATGAGCACGTATATGCTTTTCAATAATAGCTTTTAACTTTTTCAAAATAAAACCCCCTTCCTATGTTTTAAAAATATGCAAAGAAAGGGGGGAATATGATTAGAGAAGTTTATTATTTTGATATATAGGATAATATACCCACAATGGTTTTTGCATCGACTATTCGTCCATCGTGAATCATTTTAACAGCCTCCTTGATATCTAATTCTAGAATATCCATAAATTCATCCTCGTCTCTATTGATTGTTGTCTTACTCAATTCACTGGCAACAAAAATATGAATGATTTCATCTGCAAAACCTGGTGAAGTATATATAGAGCTTATTTTCTCTATCTTGCCGGCTTTATACCCAATTTCTTCTTCTAATTCTCTTAGAGCACATTTTACTGGATCTTCATTATTTTCTAGTTTGCCTGCTGGTAATTCAATAAGTTCACTTTCAATGGGCTTTCTGAACTGTCGGACAAGAAATATTTTATTTTCTGTAAGCATGGGCAATATTGCCACCCCGCCATTGTGGTGTACAATCTCACGTTTTGATGTTTTTCCATTTACAAGTAATACATCATCAAGTCTTACATTGATTATTTTTCCTTCAAATATTTCCTCACTATGAATGGTTTTTTCATAATACTTCATATTACTTCCCCTTTGTATTTAATTTTTCTAGGGCGATTAAGCCTGCAGCAGCTGCACTATTAAAAAATTCTGGGTCTTGCATATAGTTTCTCCCCATAGTCGAGACTTTTATTTCATTTTCTAGCAATACTCTTTCTAAATGATCAACATTCTTAAACTGAATGGAATGTAATTCTGCTATCCTATTGTTTTTTATTTGTTCTTCAATTATTCCCATTTTCTCATTGTCTTTTATTTCTGGAAAAGCCACAAGGCATGAACTATTCACAATATGAGTAAGGGTGGTAATTGAATGATGGCTCAATCCACAGTGGCGAGATCTTCGATCGGCAAAGCTTATTCTAGGAATGGCTATAGGAAAGCCTTGCAAAGTATTTATCGCATCAATAATATTTCCTTGTTCTACCCCTGTAAAGCCATATTTTGTACCTGTCCCTACTATACCAGGTCCCATTGTAACAATTGCAATATCACAATGGGTTACTTCCTTAGCGCCTATTAGGGCAGTATATACATTTACAGCCTCATAATCTCCACCAAAAGCATGTCCATAAGTTATCGTAGAATCAATAAGGTTTTTACTTTTTAGACTTTTTACCGTCTTACTCATGGTCATGGGTAAACTTGCACCATCAGACATGATATATGTTATTTTAATTTTAGGATTATGGTATTTTATCATGGTTATTGCTGGTGCCAGCATACTGTGTAAAGAACCTACAATGACGGGTATGCCTTCTAAAGAATGAAAAGAATTTATGGCCTCATGATATGGACTATCTTGTTCTTCCATGGTTGGAGTGACCAATTGCAGAGGTGTATATCTCATTTTCATAATATGACCTGTCTTTTTTTGTATATCTTCACCCTTATCTAGATTGGCAATAACAAAATGGTATCCTCCTGTTCCCAATTGCAATCTTACAGCTGTGGTGTTTAGCAATACTTTATTGCCTATGTTACATTTTCCTGAAAGGGAAATATAATTCATTGCCTTAGCATTGAATTCCCCTATAGATACAATCAGTTCCTGAAAATCTTCATCCTCAAATAATATTTCTATTACCGTACCTATTTCTCTATCCAGCATATAATTCCTACCTCATTCCTAAAAAATATTTTTATCTTAATTTTTACATAAATTAATGTCTTTTATCCTCTTCCTAACTGATCTATAAAATGTAATATAGGGTTTCTTTCAATTAATTTTGTAATCGATGATTTTTCTGCATAGATATGTATACAAATTAGTAAAAATAAGATGATTAGCTTGAGGATATTGGTAAAATATAGGATTGTACAAAATCCTAATATAAACCCAAGAGCATTAGATCCAACATCCCCCATCATGGCCTTTGCTTTTAAATCCTTAGGGAAATAAATGATTACTGGTATAGATGAAATAATAAGTAAATACACAGTTTCCTGATTATAAAATAGGCCCAAAAGGATTAGGGAATAAAATAGATATCCCTTTATCGCTCGCCCAGGTCTAAGATCCAATAAGTTTATTAGATTGGTAAATAGTGATAGGATAAGGGCATTAAGAAGTATAATGAAAATATTATTGGAAAATGAACTCGTCACATATATAGATATTATCCCACCCATTAGGGCTTTAAGCCCACCTGTAGTTAGCTGCATATGAAAAAGTTTCCCGATATGTCCCTTCAATCCTGTAGTGTCCCGACTTCCTAATAAATCATCAATAATGCCTATAAAGGACATACCTATAATACCTAAAATAAAAATGTGAAGTGTCTCTCCCCATTGAAAATATAAATTATAAAGAATAAAAGGGATGAAGAGGGATAAAGAAAACACCATCCCCATGCCAACAGGAATTTCCTCTCCACGATAGTTTTTTCCCTTAGCCCTAGAATTTCCTAACATATTATAGATTAAATGGGTCATAACAATTGCATTTAATACTGTTATAATAATTATAAAAAAATGAATTAACATCTTATCACCTCTTTTGGGAATACCTTAATAAGGCTAAAAAAATATGTAAAAATTGCTTCCCCCTATGAAGAAATCCTTTTAAGTCCCTGCCTGTTTCAGCATGTTTCATTTGAACTGGAACTTCCAAAATTTTATATCCCTGATTAAGTATGTCTATGGTCATTTCCACTTCTACGCCATACCCTCCCTCGGGAAGTTTTATCTTTTCCAATACCTCTCGATTAAATACTCTTTGTCCTGATAAGGATGACGTAATGGATTTTTTGGTATAGTAATAAATCCCCCATTTTGCAAGGTTTTTTACTAACCCAAAACCACCTTTTTTCTTGGCAGAAGGAAACTGTGCAATGGTAACATCACACTCCCCCTTAGCAACTGGTTTAATAAGCTTTTCAATTTCTATTGAACTTTCTTCTACATCAGCGTCTAAAAATCCTATAATATCACCGGTAGCTTGCTTAATGCCATGCTGTAAAGCCCATCCTTTTCCCATGTTTTTTTCTAATCTACTCACAATGACATTATATTCTCTCGCTTTTTTAGCTGTATAGTCACTAGAACCATCGTCTATAATAATGATTTCGTCTATCCATTTGCTATTTAACAATGGTTTTAATGTATTACCAATTCGCTCCTCCTCATTAAATGCAGGAATTAGAATGGTCACCGTTTTTTTTATCATTGTTCTACCTCGCTTTTTATGGTATAAGTCTATCTGCTGAAGTTTTAAAGCCAAAATTACCCTCTTGTCCCTGCATTACCTGGATTAAAGAATATTGACCTATAATAGTATCTACATTATCAATTGTAGAAATCTTTTCCTTTCTATAGGCATCCATATAAGAATATCTGACATTGCTCTGCTCTATCCCTACTATAGGGATATTGTATTGCTTTGCTTTTTTAATAAAAGGAATATCTATTTTTTCAATGGTTTTTGTTTTTTCCGAAGCGCTTCCACCCGCAATAATAAAATAATCTATGGTACTACTATAATCACCTTTAATTTCAATGATTTCTTTTTCTTTTAAATATTGTAAGATTTCTTCATCCTGATCTAATATTGCTCTGGCTAATTCATCTGATAAGTATTGTATAAAATTATTCTTATCAATACTTATGCCTTTTTTATTCACAAAATAATCATATACTTCTTCTAACATCTTAGAATCCTCTAGTAAAAAGTCTTTTTTAACATATGTAATGGAAGTTATATTCCCTTGTGCCTTTTCTATAGGCGAAATGATTCCATTATAAATGTAATCATCATTTGTTTCGATGATTGCAATATTGGTATCCTGTAGTTTGGTATTAATTAAAAGGGGTAAAGTATTTTCACTATATTCCTCATAGTTTTTAAGTTGTTTTCTTTGTAATTCAATTTCTTCTTCCAAGACTTCTTTTTCTTCTCTAATTTCACCAAATTTAGATTCTAGCTGACGAACTAATGTCTCCTGTTGATTAATAAATATCTCTTGCCCATCAAACATGAATCCTATAAAAATACCTATTCCCAAAGCAAGAAATACGGCTGCTAATGAAACGATTAGATATCTAATGTTTAACATGATATTCTCTCCCTTAAAAATCAAATAAAATTTTCAATCGCATCTGAAACAATTTTAACAAATATTGAATAATGGGTGAATACATTGAGATAATAATAATTGGCAATAAAGCTGATAAAACTAAAGCAAATATGTATTTTATTTTCACTCCTGTATGATATAACTTATTAACACCCTTAGCATCAATCAATTTAGATCCAATCTTTAAACGCACTAGAAAAGTACTAGCCATACCTTTTCTTCCCTTTTCCAAAAAGTCAATCATATTGGAATGGCTTCCTAATGCAACAATTAAATCTCCACCCTTTTCATAGGCAATCAGCATAGCAATATCCTCACTTGTCCCAGGGGCAGGTATTACTTTAGCTTCCAGATTTAATTTATTTATTCTTTCCATACCAGGAGCTCTACCATCAGGATATGCATGTACAACAATTTCATCGCAAATTTTAAGTGCCTCATCACTGACACTATCCATATCTCCTACAATAATATGGGGTTTATGTCCAAATTCTATCAGTGCATCTGCTCCCCCATCTACTCCAATTAAAACTGGTTTCTCTTCCCTGATATAGGATTGTAAAATACTTAGATCCTCTTTATAGTTCTGCCCCCGCACAACCACAACAACATGTCTATCCTTTATCTGAGTTTTCATATTGGGAATAGAAATTCCATTTAAAATAATATCCTTCTCTTTTTTTGCATATTCTAACGTATTTTCAATGAATTTATCCAATTCATGGGCGATATTTTTCTTGGCTTCCTCGGTTTGTTGTTGAACATCCTCCTTAGTAAGCCATCTCCCTTCTCCTATGAGCTCTCCACTTTTAAATATTTTATTTTCTATAACTTCTACTTCTTCTCCTTCATTAATTTTCTCCATAAGGTCCTTGCTAGCTTCATCAATAATTGCGATATTAGACCCTATTAAAGTTTTAGGACCAAGGTTTGGATATTTACCGCTGATGGATTTATCCAAATTTATGACAAGTTTCACTTTGGCATTAACTAAGGATTCTGCCGCAACTTCATCAATATCCCTATGCTTGATAATAGCAATCTCTCCTGGCCTTATTCTTTTTGCCAAATCTTTAGTCTTTTTATCTACTCTTGCTATACCTTTCACCAATAAACCCCTCCACAGAATACTTTATTCAAGAGTTTTCAATATTTTACTATGAAAGCCTATTTTATATATTGTAACACAACCAACCTTTTTTATAACAATGATCATTACGATCAAATAATAAAACCTTATAAGACAACCGTCCTATGAGGTTTTATTTTTCCTTTAACAATATATTCAATTCTTCCATAAAGGTATTGATATCCTTAAATTGTCGGTATACTGAAGCAAATCTTACATAAGCTACTTCATCTAGCTCCTTAAGCTCCATCATCAATTGTTCCCCAATATAGTTACTAGATATTTCCTTTTCCATGGTATTATATAATCTTTTTTCAATTCTTTCCACAATTTTCTCTAGTTGTCCAAGGGATACTGGCCTTTTCTCACAGGCCTTTAAGGCTCCGTTCATTATTTTATTCTGATTGTAAGGTTCTCTATGACCATTTTTTTTGATAACCATTAAAGGTATGTCCTCTATTTTTTCATAGGTGGTAAACCGTTTAAGACATTGTATACATTCTCTTCGTCTTCGTATAACACTTCCATCTTCTGTGGGTCTTGAGTCAACTACCTTACTTTCAATTGAATTACAGAATGGACATTTCACAATGAATTCCTCCTTGAATTTCCTTCTGGACTCATTATACAATACCTATTTAGAATTGTCCATTCTTCTCAAACCCCTCTGTTTCACATCATTATGAGTAATCTCACGTCCATTAAATATGTTTTCTCATCTGACCTAAGGCGGTCTTTTCCAGCCGAGAAACTTGTGCCTGGGAGATACCTATTTCTTTTGCAACTTCCATCTGGGTTTTTCCTTCAAAAAACCTTAAATTTAGTATTAATTTCTCCCTATGATTTAATCTTTGCATAGCTTCTTGTAGGGCTATATTTTCTAACCATATTTCATCCTGACTTTTTTCATCACTTACTTGATCCATAACAAAAATGGCATCTCCACTATCATGGTATATTGGTTCAAATAATGAGATAGGATCTTGTATGGCATCTAGAGCAAAGACTACTTCTTCCTGAGACATTCCCAATTCTTTGGAAATTTCAGTTAGCGTGGGTTCTTTGTTGTTTTTATTAATCAACTGGTCTCTAACTTGTAGTGCTTTATAGGCTATATCTCTTAAGGACCTACTCACTCTAATAGGATTATTATCTCTCAAATACCTTCTAATTTCCCCTATAATCATAGGTACAGCGTAAGTAGAAAATCTTACATTTTGACTTAAATCAAAATTATCTATTGCTTTTATAAGACCTATACAACCTACTTGAAATAGGTCATCCAAATTTTCTCCTCTATTATTAAATCTTTGAATTACACTTAAAACTAATCTCAAATTTCCTTGCACAAAGGTTTCTCGTGCTTTATAATCTCCCTGATGTATTTGATCAAATAATTTTCTCATTTCTTTATTTGTTAACACAGGCAGTTTTGAAGTGTTTACTCCACATATTTCAACTTTATTTGTCACGGTATTTTGTCATTCCTTTCTCTTCACCTTTAATATCTAGATTATTGCCCCTAGGAATGTAATTATTCAATTTTTATATGGTAATTTATTCAATAAAAAACCTTCTATAATATTATAGAAGGTTTAATGGGTGTCTATATCATTCTGCTTATTTCTTTTTTCAGTCTTTTAATAATTCTTTTTTCCAATCTAGATATATAGGACTGGGAAATACCCAGCATATCTGCAACTTCTTTTTGAGTCTTTTCAACACCATCCATTAGTCCAAAGCGTAATTCCATGATTCTTTTTTCTCTTTCACTTAGTTTATTCATGGCAATTTGAAGTAATTCTTTATCGACTTCTTCCTCTAGGCATTTATGAATAATATCATTTTCTGTACCTAAAATATCAGAAAGGAGAAGTTCATTTCCATCCCAATCTATGTTTAGAGGTTCATCAAAGGATATCTCTAGACGTATCTTATTATTCCTACGTAAAAACATAAGTATTTCATTTTCAATACATCTCGATGCATATGTGGCTAATTTTATATTTTTATCAGGATCAAAGGTGTTTACTGCCTTAATAAGCCCTATAGTTCCTATTGAAATTAAATCTTCAACACCTATTCCAGTATTTTCAAATTTCCGTGCAATGTAAACCACTAGCCTTAGATTTCTTTCAATTAGGATTGTTTTTATTGATCCATTATTATTTTTCTTTTTTAAATGAGCAATAAGATATTGTTCCTCATCCAGTGTCAAAGGAGGAGGTAATGCTTCACTCCCACCTATGTAAAATATTTCATCCTCACCTTTTAAGTTTAATCTGTGAAGTATTTTTACATATAATATTTTAAGTTTCAATAATAATATTTTAATTCTTTTTTTCATGTCCATCCCCCTATGTTTGTATGTTTAATATTTCTGGATTTAATAATGCATTATACTCTCCCTCATTGCTTAACTTTTGATTATATATTGCCATGATTACATTATTAACCTCTTTATTTTTTTCTTTCTCAACAATTGTTATCTTATCGGTTTTAAATCCTACCAGTAGTCCATTTTTTTCTCCTAGGGAGGTAAAGGGAATCATTCTAAAGCGATTTATCCAATCTGAATGAATCAATACCTGTGAAATATGTTCAAAGTCTTTTTCCTGGTTTTCATTAAAAATTTCTCTTATTTCTATAGGTAGAACATCTTTAATTATGCTGTATTCTACTACAATCACTGGTGATTTTGAAATAGGATCATTCAAAAAATTAGCAGTATCAAATAAACCCTTTAGTTCCTTTACTTTGCCATCGATATCTATATGTATATTGGTAAGAATATTGTCTTTAGATATTTTACTTTGTATATAATCCCAGGAAACTTTTATCAGAAAATAACTCAACAAACAAGTTATAAGTAACAAACTTATGGGAAATTTGGATACATAAAAAAAACCTTTAGATGATAAACCACCATATTGGGTCATATATATTAAAGCAAAAGCAGAGCCCCCAAAAATGAAGGATATTAAATAGAATATAGCAAAGGGCCTGATAAAGTCTTTTATCTTTTTGGGTGTAAATACTACGATAATGATTATAATGGATAGACAAATCTTCATAGTTATTTCATTAAAAATATTTAATAAAGGAAAATAAATTAATAAAGTATATGCCGCTCCTATAAAAGCACCTATTAATATTTTCCATACATGAGTCCTTATTTTACTAAATCTTACTGTAAGCCAAATGATAATAAAATTTATAATAAAGTTTTCTACAACTATAATATCTCCATAGATATAAGTCACAGTCTCACACCTTTATATATAATGATTCCCCTATTTAAAAATATGCTTTTCCATAATATTTTATGTTTATTATATCTGAACTAATATTAGAAATTTGTCACTTCAAGACGTCGAAAAAGGTTAATTTATGAAAAAAAAAAGAATAGACCTTAGGTCTATTCTGCGAATATCTACGATTAATTATGTTTTCTTAAAAAAGTTGGTATATCTAGATTATCACTTTTTAATTGTTTTGAAGTCTTATTAATGGTAGCAGCAACTTCATCAAAGGATTGGCTGACCACATTTTCAAATCCTGTTGCAATAACAGTGATCTTCATTTCATCTTGAAGACTTTCATCAATAACTGCTCCAAATATTAAGTTTACATCTGGATCTGCTGCTTGAGCCACAAGCTCAGCTGCCTCATTTACTTCAAAGAGTCCTAATTGTGAACCGCCAGTGATATTTAAAAGCACACCCTTAGCACCTTGAATTGATGTTTCTAATAATGGACTATGTATAGCCATTTGTGCAGCTTCAGTAGCTCTATTTTCACCACTTGCTCGACCTATTCCCATATGAGCTAAGCCCGTATCTTCCATAATGGTTTTAACATCGGCAAAATCAAGATTAATAAGCCCTGGTACTGCGATTAAGTCAGAGATACCCTGCACCCCTTGTAATAAAACATCATCAGCTATTTTAAAAGCATCCCCTAGGGATGTTTTCTTTTCAGCAACTTGCAATAAGCGATCATTGGGAATGGTTACTAAAGTATCTACTTTAGACTTTAACTCCTCAATTCCCTTTTCTGCATGTACCATTCTTTTTCTGCCTTCAAAGGTAAAAGGTTTTGTGACCACACCCACAGTTAAAATTCCTAATTCTTTTGCTATAGACGCGACAACAGGTGCAGCTCCAGTTCCTGTACCCCCGCCCATACCTGCGGTAATAAATACCATATCTGCGCCTTCCAATACTTTGTAAATCTCTTCCTTACTTTCCTCAGCGGATTTTTGACCAATTTCTGGATTAGCACCTGCACCTAATCCCTTTGTAATTTTTTCTCCAATTTGGATTTTATGCTCAGCTTGAGATAACACCAAAGCTTGTTTGTCTGTATTAAGAGCAATAAACTGCACTCCTTGAAGCCCAGCTTCAATCATTCTATTTACTGCGTTATTTCCTCCGCCACCGCAACCAATGACCTTTATTTGAGCAAATTGTTGTAAATCCATATCAAATTCTAGCACAATTGAGACCTCCCTTTTGTTGGACGTGAAATGATTATAACTAGTATATTGCGTCAATGTTTAATATTATTTTCTTTGCTTCTAATATTAATTAATTCAACATAATTAGATTTTTTCCTCTTTTTTTATTAAGAAATTTCACTTTTTAAGTATATTTTTTATTAAATGTCTTCTGATAATGGCAAAATTTTGGAAGAGCCTAGTTCCAAAAGCAAATATAGCAGCATAATACAAGGGCACACCTAGCCGATCTCCGACATAGGCCAAAAATGCTGCTAATATTGTATTACCGAAAAATCCAGAAATAAAAATATTGCTATCAAATTTTTGTTCTAAACTAGACCTAATTCCACCAAATACTGAGTCTAAAGCCGCAAGTACCGCTATTGACATATAGGAAGAATATATTAAAGGTACACTATAAGGAATAATAAAACCCAAAACAATCCCTATAAGAAGACCAATTAATGGCAGTATCATCTTTTGTCACCCTCCTCATCTTTTTTTAGATATTTATATGTTGGGGTCGAATTAATCCCTCTGATTGTAATGTTATCTACTTGTTGTATATCAATTTGTATATCCCAAATTTTCATTAATTGTACTATACTATTGGGAGCATTTAATATTCCTTCTAATTTTTGAGGATCTCCAATAGCTTCCACAATAAAAGGAGGTGCAAAAATATCATTTCCTACTCTTATCGTTGCCCCATTGCAATCAATTTCTGAATCCCATCCTACCGGTGATCCATTAATAGCTATTCGTTCCGCGTCTCCACTCCTAAGATCATTAATTATTTGCAGGACATCGCTATTATGAATAACAAAATTCATGACATCTTGTGCATCGCCCAATTGTTCACTATCTTTCATATGTATGCTTATACCTGGACCCTGCAATTCCTTAAAACCCGCTGCTATTTTATTGGCTTCCAATTCTTCTTCTAGGGAAGAAACAATATCTTCATCTCCATATTCCTTTGATTGATAGCTCTTTAATTTTTCTTCTAATTCCACAAGGGTTTTTCCTAATCTTTCTATTTCTAAATTTTCATTATCGATATTTTTTTGTTCTTCATACAGGGATTTCATAGTGATAATATCGGTCCTGTTTTTATCCTGTTTAAACTGTATACTCGTAATTATACCGGTAATCATAAAAGTAATCATAATAATCCATAGTTTATTATTATTTCTCATTTATGGCCCTCCCGCCATTATTGATCCTCTACTGGCTTTGCATAATCTAATTCAATTACTCCATTGTATCTTGGAATATTCATTTCCTCTTCTCTTTTTATATTCACTTGAATATAGTTAGAATTTAATAATTCCACAATTCCACCTCTTAGCTGTATAGCTGATTGTAATGTTTGACTGTCGCCAATTGCTTTAAATACAAAAGGTCTAGAAAACTTTTCCCCGTTGATTACAATATGATTGCCAGCTAACCGTATTTCTGATGTGGAAATAATTCTCTGGTCATTTATGGATACGGCTTCTGCTCCTGAAGAATTTAACTCATTTAATAATAATAATAAGTATTCAGGATATACAAGGAAAGGGTCAAATCCTTCTTCTCCCTCTAAGGGTGTATAATCTAATGTGATCGTTATACCAGGTCCTTTAACATCCGATAATCCTGCAATCATCCTTGCTTCCCTAGTATTTGTTCTTAGATTTTCTACCATTTTATTATCCTGTGCTACTTGATCTTCATATTGGTTAATTTCTTTTTCTAAAGCACTTACTTTAGAAGTAAGATTTTCTTTTTGTTTTTTTAATTGATTTAATTGTCCTGCCAATTCCTGAGCTCTAGTTGTAGATACCGATCCACCCAGTTGGGTAACGGATTTATACTGCATGACTAGCATTAAACCTATTATAATACAAATAAACGCAATCTCTACTTGGCCCTTTAATATTTTTTTCATATCAATCCCTCCTCTAGTTAGCGCGAGGCTTAGACACAGGATCTCCTCCGTGGCTTATATCTATAATGCTTTTAGGATGAGTTTCTGATAAAAATGCTTTTAAAAAATCCATCTTTTTTTCCATTGTTTTTGCATCGCCAATCTTTATTACACTGCCATCTTTAGTATATATTTGTATTGTATTATCTTCTAATACATTAACCTCTGAAACTTTCTCAATCAATTTATTATCTTTTAGTCTTGATAAAATATCTAATAGAGATTCTGCCAGCCAACTAGGTTGAATGTCAATTGGATTTCCAACAATGAAGCTTATATTCTCTAAACCTGTGATCAGAGGGCTATGATAGGTATTTAATATGTCATATTTTTTCAATACTACCCCCTCTTGATCGATATAAATAAAACTTCCATCTTCAAAAGGTATTATACCAATGACTTCCCTCTCCAACACCTCTATATTTATCCTATTGGGATATTTTCTAGTTATTTCAGCTGTTTTAATAAGAGAATGTCTTTCAATTTGTTCTTGAATCTTCTTTTTATTAAATTTAAATATGTTTGCACCAATATTTAAATCTCCATTTCTTAGAATCTCTTTCTCACTTACATAATCATTTCCTATTATATTAACCTCTTTAATGTCAAAAAAATCAGTATATAGCAAAAATGAAATTGTAAGAAGAACAAAAAATAATAAAACTAATGCCATTATACCATATTTTCTTCTTGTAATTCTTTTATATTGTTTATAATTTCTCATTCTATTATATTTTTGCGACATCCTCATCTCTCCATAAATCCAATATCTTGTCCTATTTTTTATTAATAAAAGTAGCTAAGGCTACTTTTATTAATTTTTACGTACAATTGATGCTCCTAAACTCTGCAAACAGTTTTCGAATCTATCGTATCCCCTGTCTACATGATAAATATTTTCTACTATGGTTTCCCCTTCAGCCACAAGACCTGCTAGAACTAAAGCTGCTCCACCTCTTAGATCCATAGCACTTACACGAGTTGCTGTTAGTTTTTTCACGCCTTCAACAATGGCAACTCGCCCATCTATTTTTATATTGGCACCCATTCTAATTAACTGTGCTGCATGTTTGTATCTATTTTCAAATATTGTCTCGGTAAAAATACTAATTCCCTCGGCTACTGTCATAAGAGCCATCATTTGGGCCTGCATATCTGTGGGAAAACCTGGATAGGGTAAAGTTCTAATGGTTTCTATAGCCATTAACTTTTCCGGTGCTTTGACGATAATATTCTTTTTTTCTTCATAGATCGTGCAGCCTGCCTCTACCAATTTAGAAATAACTGATCGAATATGTTCAATCTGTGCATTTTTTAATACCACTTCTCCTTGAGTTATAGCTGTAGCCACGGCTAGGGTTCCTGCTACAATTCTATCGGGCATAATTGTGTATTCTACTTTATTTAATTTTTTTACTCCTTCAATGATTATCGTGTTGCTACCAGCACCTTTTACTTTGCCCCCCATTTCGTTGATAAACTCTTGCAAATCATGAATTTCTGGTTCCTTTGCTGCATTGCGGATGATCGTAATCCCTTCTGCTAAAGATGCTGCCAACATTATGTTTTCTGTAGCTCCTACACTAGGATAATCTAATTGTATATGTGCTCCTTTTAATTTGCTAGACTTACAATAAATATATCCATGGGATTCCTTCACTTCTGCTCCAAGGGCCTTTAGACTTTTTAAATGCAAATCAATTGGCCTTAGTCCAATATCACATCCACCAGGATAAGAAAACTTAGCCTGTTTATGTCTAGCCAATATAGCTCCCAATAAAATGATGGAGGAACGCATTTCTCTGACTAAATCTTCTGGTACTTCGTTGGTATGAATAGAACTGGAGTCGACGATTAGGGTGTTTTTTTCTCTTTTTATAGTACAACCCATGGATTCAAGAATGAGTATCATTGTTCTTACATCTTTCAAATTAGGCACATTATGAATAATGCTTTCTGACTCATTTAATATCACAGCTGCCAAAATGGGCAAGACAGCATTTTTTGCCCCATGTACTTCTACCTCTCCTTTTAATGGCAAGCCACCTTTAATATAGAATTGGCTCATGTTTATTTACACCTCCGAGAAGCCCATATAATTATTTCAATATTTATTAAAAGAAATAATCTATAATTATAATATGCACTTCCTGTTTAGGTGTGACTGAAACATTTAGGCAAACAGCTTTTTCAATAGATATCGACGAGATATTTACTTCTCTCTAAGAGTCCAACTTAGTATACCTTGAAATATTCAATAAGACTCCAATTCCACCCAATAAAAACACCAAAGATGATCCTCCCGCACTAATAAAGGGTAGCGGCATTCCTGTAACAGGCATAAAAGAAGTTACTACGGCAACATTAATTAGAACCTGAAATCCAATCATAAATACTATACCACAGGCAAATAATGAAGCAAACATATCTGGAGCATGGAGGGCAATTCTAATCCCTCTCCATATCAATAACATAAATAGGAACAATATGGTTACTGTGCCAATGAGGCCCAATTCCTCACCAATATGAGCAAGTATAAAGTCATTTTGTGCTTCAGGTATATATAAAAGCTTCTGCTTTCCATTTCCCAGGCCTTGACCAAATAATCCCCCTGAACCCAGCGCCAATAAAGATTGTACCACCTGATAGCCATCTCCAGCTATATCTTCCCATGGATTTAAAAAAGAGGTAAACCTTTTTAATCTATAACTTGCTGTGGCTATTAAAACACCCAAAACGGGAATAGATAGACTGCCCAACCCCACTATATGTTTTAAGTTTGCACCCGCTACAAACATCATTGCAAAAATTATTCCTGCGACTACAACCGATGTACTTAAGTCTGGTTCTACAAAAATTAGGCCACAGACTAACAAAGCCAGAGCTAAATAGGGTAAAATCCCCTTGGAAAAAGTCCTAATTTCCTCTCTTTTCTTGGATAGACTATCTGCCATAAATATAATCATACCCAGCTTTACAACTTCCGATGGTTGGAGAGTAAAAGGTCCTATGCCAATCCATCTTGTAGCACCTTTTACATTTCTGCCTAATCCAGGAATTAATACCACTATCAGCAATATAATACAAATTAACAAAATAATTTTTGAAAACTTACGCAGCTTTTTATAAGGAAATTTTGATGCAACTCCCATGACAATGAATCCTAAGACTGCCCACCGTAGCTGCCCCTTTAGGAAGTAAAAATCATCATTAAATCTTATCCCCGCAGAATATTGGCTAGCACTAAATACCATAATAATACCCAGCGATGTTAATAAAACAACTGAAAAAATAATAATAAAATCAGCAGGATTTTTTTTAGCCATACACTAAACCCCCTTTAAAGACCTTACTATTTCTTTAAATAAGTTTCCTCGCTCCTCAAAACTACTAAACATATCCCAACTAGCACATGCAGGAGATAATAAGATAACATCATCTTCATTCGCTATTTCATAGGACTTTGTAACAGCACTTTCCATACTACTTACCTTAATTATATTATTGTACCCCTGTTTCCTTGCAATATGTTCAATTTGATCCGAAGTCTCTCCCAATAATACCAAATGCTTTACCTTTCCTTGAAAGAAGCTGATCAATTCAGTAAAATCAGTTCCTTTATCCATTCCACCTGCAATCAAAATAATGGGTTTACTCATGGCTTCTATAGCCTTAATGGTAGCCTCTGGATTTGTGCCCTTAGAATCATTGATAAAATCTATACCCTTAATCGTCTCTACTAACTCTATTCTATGTTCAACACCCTTAAATTTCTTTAACACACTTCTTATAACTTCTACAGGAATATTGGCATAATAGGTAATCGCAACAGCTGCTAATACATTTTCCAGATTATGACTGCCAGGCATTTTTATTTCAGAAATAGGACATATAGGTATGGTTTTCCCTTGATCTTTAACCACAATCTCATTGCTCTTTATACAAACTCCCTCATCTAGGGATAGGCTTCTGCTAAATAATACTACTCTTCCCTTGGTTCTATTCACTAGGGAAAATGTATTCACATTATCCGCATTGAGTATGGTGATATCCCCCTCAACTTGATTAGAGAAAACCTTGCTTTTGGTAAAGATATAATTCTCCATTGTTTTATGTCTATTCAAATGGTCCGGTGTAATGTTTAATATCGCTGAAATCTTAGGATGAAATTGTTGAATTCCTTCCAATTGAAAACTACTTATCTCTACTACAAAACAAGAATTTTGCGTGGCTTTATCAATAAAGGAAATCATAGGGGTTCCTATATTTCCCACCACAAAGGTTTCCCTTTTAGAAGCCTTTACTATTTCTCCTACCAAGGAAGTTGTCGTAGTTTTACCATTGGTGCCCGTTATAGCAATAGTCCATGAGGAAATTAATCTATAAGAGAGTTCTATCTCATTTAAAATCTCAATATTTTCTTTTCTTGCCCTTTCTAATATAGGGATATCCATAGGTACGCCTGGACTTGTAATAATATAATTTATGCTAACTAAAAGAGATTGTGGGGGCTGCTCCCCAAATATCCCTTTTAGATTAGGATGTTTTAATAATTGGCCAACCTCTGTGCTTATTTTTTCTTTGGACATGATGTCAGTTAATACTACATGGGCACCTTTAGACAGTAAGTATTTTGTCACAGCTATACCACTTTTGGCCACTCCTATTACAAGAAAGTTTTTATTTCTAACTATCATATATTCACCCTTTTTCAATTTAAAATATGGATAATGCTAACATACTTATAAGTGCCAAAATTGCAGTAGCTATCCAAAAACTAACCACAACCTTAGTTTCATGATTCCCCTTTAGTTCATAATGATGATGTAAAGGACTCATTTTTAAAATCCTTTTTCCTGTCAGTTTAAAAAAGGAAACCTGCAAAATTACCGATAGAGCTTCAATCATATATACACCACCTATGAGAGGGAGAAAAAGTTGCATTCGTGTAAGTACAGCTAGAGCTGCAACTGCTCCTCCAAGTGCCATAGAGCCAGTATCCCCCATAAACACCTGTGCAGGATAGGCATTAAACTTCAAAAATCCTAGACATGCTCCTGCTATTGTTCCAGAAAAAATGCTCAATCCAGTATATCCACTTCCTAAACTGACTATAGCAAAGAAAGCTGCAACGACCAATGTAACTCCTGTAGCCAAACCATCCAATCCATCTGTTAGATTTACGCTATTGGCTGTACCCACTACAACAAAAATAGTAAGGGGAATGTAAAATATCCCTAAATTAAGATATTCAGATGTAAAAGGTATTAGAAGTGTAGTTCCAATATAAGGATGATTAGCGGCATATATTGCCACTACAGCTCCTATTATCAGTTGGCCGATTAGTTTTTGATAAGCTCTTAATCCCAAATTTCTTTTTAACACTACTTTAATAAAATCATCTATTAGTCCTATTAACCCAAAGGATAATGTTACAATCATCGCTATGATTAAATTGGTATTTTTCCATGCAAATAACAAACTTGTAACAAATACAGCGAACATCATAATTATCCCACCCATAGTAGGTGTTCCAGTTTTCTTAATATGACTTTGCGGACCTTCTTCTCGGATACTTTGTCCAAATTTTAATTTTTCCAGTATAGGGATAATTATGGGTCCTATTAAAATTGATATGATAAATGATATAACTGTTGCATATATTAATTGTCGCATCCTCTAACTCCTCTCTTGTAAAAAATTTACAATTTTCTCCATTTTTAATCCCCTGGAACCCTTCACTAAAAACACATCCCCATTTTCAATAAAAGATGTCAAGTATTCTATAACTTCGCTATTGGATGAAAATGCCAATGTTCGATTTTTAGGCATTCCTCCATTTCTTGCCCCCTGTATATAATAGGAAGAGTACTCGCCGAGGGTTAATAAAACTTCTATCCCCATCTTTGAAACATAATGGCCGATCTCAACGTGTGCTTTCTTTGACCAATCACCCATTTCTAACATATCCCCCAAAATGGCAATCTTTCTACTGGATTTATTAAAATCCCTTAACACTTGTAGAGCCGCATTCATGGAATCAGGATTGGCATTATAAACATCATTTATTACCTCGATTTCACCAGCCTTAAATATATCCATTCTCATCTGACTAGGTTTAAATCTGTCTAATCCTTGCTGAATTTCCTGTTGGGAAAGGTTAAAATGTTTTCCTATATATATTGCCATCAGGCCATTATATATATTATGAATACCCGGTAAACTTAGTTTAAAATTTCCTATATTTTTCCTGCCTTCCTCTACAGAAAAGGCTACTTCCTTTTGATCTTTTATTATATTACTGGCCTTTAACCCAAGTTTTTTCCCTTCTATACCAATATGAGCAACCCTATATTTCTCACTATTTATCCCTTGTAAATATTGATCATCACCATTTAATAGGGCAATATGATTTGTGCCTAAGGTTTCTAATATTTCTTTTTTTGCTTCAAATATTTTTTCCTGTGTTCCTAAGTTTTCGATATGGGTTAAACCAATGTTGGTTATTACGGCTATATCTGGATATACCATATGTACTAATGTGCTAATTTCTCCTAGATCACTCATTCCCATTTCAATGACAGCAATTTCATGATGCGGTTCTAATTGAAAAAGTGTCAAAGGTAAGCCAATCTCATTATTATAGTTCCCTTGGGTTTTTAATACATCATATTTCTGAGATAAAACCGCAGCAATCATATCCTTGGTGGTTGTTTTTCCACTACTTCCCGTGATCGCAATAAATGGAATGGTAAACTTTTTTCTGTAATGAAAAGCTAGCTTTTGAAGCGCTGTGAGAGTGTTCTCAACCAAAATCATATCCGCATTTTTATTCCTTTTATTTGGATCACTAATTATACATGCCGAAGCACCGCTTTCTATGGCATGATGAATAAATTCGTGTCCATCGAAATTTTCACCCTTAATGGCAATAAACAAATCTCCCTTTTTTACCCTCCTACTATCTATACAGATTCCACTTATAGTTTCTCCTTCTGCATCATGAATTAAATTACCCTCTACAGCCCTTATAATTTCGTTTTTAGTCATCTTTTGCATCTACTTCACCCTCACCTAATAATTGGTTAATTATTTTTTTTTCATCAAAAGGAATTATCTCATTTTGAATAATTTGATATCTTTCATGACCTTTACCTGCAATTAATATAATATCATCTTTTTTCCCTATAGCAAGTGCACTTTTAATAGCACTTTTCCTATCTTCAATTATTTTATAAGGTTTTCCAGTTTTTTTAATTCCAGGAACAATATCCTTTATAATGGATAAAGGTTCCTCATTTCTTGGATTATCCGATGTAATGATCATAAAGTCAGCATAAAGACCTGCAACCTCTCCCATAATGGGTCTCTTTCCTTTATCCCGATCTCCCCCACATCCAAAGACTACAATTACATTGCCCTTAGAAAATTCTCTTATGGTTTTTAAAATATTCTCTAATCCGGCGGGAGTATGCGCATAGTCAATAATAATACCATAAGGGGTATTTGTATCTAACATTTCAAATCGTCCTGGTACCCCAGGTAAATTAGACAAGGCCTTTCTTGTTATTTCTAGGGGTATTCCCTCTGTATAAGCCAGTACAATTGCTGCTAAAGCATTGTAGATACTAAAAATGCCAGGAATATTTATGTAAAAGCCTTCACTATTATTTTCAATATTTACAGTAAAAAAGGCACCCTTATTATCTATTTTAATATTTTTAGCCACAAAATCACAATTATTTTTAATACCATAACTATATACGGGAATTTCTCTCCCCTTGGAAAGACTGATTAATTTTTCCCCGTATATATCATCTCCGTTAATAATATTCGCTTTATCGGTCATGTGAAAAAGTTTTGCCTTGGCTTGAAAATAGTTTTGAAAATTTTTATGAAAATCTAAATGATCCTGAGATAAATTTGTAAAGATTCCAATATCAAAATTTGTGTCTTCCACTCTATTTAACTCCAAAGAGTGGGAAGATACTTCCATAACTGTATAGGGAATATGTTCTTCATTAATTTGATGTAAAATTTGTTGTAAATCAACGGATTCAGGAGTTGTATGGGTTCCTTTATATAGAGTTTCTCCTAGATAGTTTCCTAAAGTGCCGATTATCCCCAGTTTTACGCCCCATTGTTTGAAAATTTCCCCCAATAAGAAAGAAATAGTAGTTTTGCCATTTGTACCTGTTATACCGATTAACTTCATTTTTTTAGAGGGATAATCATAAAATCTATTGGATAAAGTAGCCATGGCTAAACGGCTGTTTTTTACTTTTATATAGGTGATATGGGATTGCTTTTTATTCACTTCATTTTTATATAAAATTGTAGTCGCACCATTTTCTATTGCCTCTGATATATATTCATGTCCATCTGTGTTAAAACCATTTATAGCAATAAACATGCTATTCTTTTGACATTTTCTAGAATCATAGTGTATACTCGTTATTTCCCTATTGGTTTCTCCTTCACAGGATACAATATCAAGTCCTTGGATTAATTTTTTTAAGTTCAAAGCATATATCCTCCTCTATATTAGAAGGCTCTTTGCCTATTATTTGCACATTTTTAACTATGTATGCTTGATTTCTCATTATATTCTCTAATAATGGCAGTGAAAAAGAGTTGTTTCCATGTCATTTTTCACCTAATGTAGAAATGCAACTTAATGAATTATCAAGTTGCATTTCACATCTTTAGTAATTTTATTCTACTGGTTTAAATTCTACTGTTATGTGAGATCCTTTTTCAACATATTCTCCCGGTGAAGGATTTTGTTTTACCGAAATTCCACTTCCCACTATCTGGATATTTAGGTCATTCTCTTTTAAAATCTCATGGGCCTGCTGAATGGATTTATCAATCACATTTGGCACCATAATTTTTTTGCTATCTTCTGTGGAGTTTCCTTGGGCGTGCTTTATTTTCAATTGTATTTTTGTATTCACATCTACTTCAACACCTGGTAAAGGACTTTGATCAATAATGATATCCTCTCCCTTTATACCATCTGTGATGAAAGATAATTTTTTGGTTGACAATATTTGTGCGGCTTCATCCATGGTCATATTTCGTACCTCTGGAATAGTCACCTTTTCTACCTGGTCTATTTCTTCTTCATAGTTTGGAGGAATATCCAAATATTTCAAAACTTCTCCCATCACTTCGCCGGCTACAGGAGCTGCAATTTGACCCCCATAGTGATTGTATGGACCAGGCTCATCAATAATTACTAAAACAGTTACTTTTGGATCAGTTGTAGGGGCTATGCCAACAAAAGAGGCTACATATTTTCCATCACCATATTTACCATCAATTACTTTGTTTGCCGTTCCTGTTTTCCCTCCTACTGCATAACCTGGCACTTGAGCTTTAGACCCAGTACCTTCGCTAACAACTGTTTCAAGTATATCCAAAAGAGTTCGTGACGTTTCCTTTGAAATTACTTGTCTCACTTCCTCTGGTTTATACTCATGGATCACTTTATTGCTATCCGATTCAAGTAGACTTCTCACTATCCGTGGTTTCATTAATACCCCATCATTAGCCACAGCCGAGACAGCAGAAATTAATTGAATGGGCGTTACTGTAATTCCCTGGCCATAGGATCTTGTTGCAAGGGATACATCACTAACATCATGGTTTGCAGGCACAATTCCTGCTTCTTCCCCTTCTAGATCTATACCTGTTTTTTCACCAAAGCCGAATCCATAGATATGTTTATAAAAGCGATCTGCCCCCAATTCTAAAGCGACCTCTACAAAGGCAGGGTTACATGAGTTTTGTACAGCTTCTTTAAAGGTTTGAGCCCCATGGGCCCTTGGATACCTCCAGCACTTAAGTTTTCTATCTCCAACAACGATAAAGCCCTTATCATAGAAGGATGACTCTGGTGTAACTACCCCTTCTTCTAACCCTGCAGAGGAGGTAATAATCTTAAACGTTGAACCCGGTTCATAATTAAATGCAACCGCTGGATTTTTCCACATTTCTTGTTGTTTTTGTCCTAAATCTTTTTCTTTTCTTTCTGAATCATCATCACTCTTTTCAGTAAAATCATGATATAATTTGGTATTTAAAATATCTGGAATTTCCCGTGGATTATTTAGATCATAGTCTGGCTTAGTAGCCATCCCAAGAATATCTCCTGTTTTAGGTTCCATTACTAATATTGTTACTCGTTTAGCATCATTTTCATACATAGCCTTTTCAGCAGCTCTTTCTGAAAAATGTTGTATAGTAGAGTCTAAACTCAATTGTATGCTATTACCAGAGATTGGATCAACACGTGTTTCTGTGCCTGTTGCAATTTTTCTTCCCCTTGCATCTCTTTGATATGTTAATGTACCATCTTGCCCCTTCAATGCATCATCATATTGTCGTTCAATACCATAAAGTCCTTGATGATCCACGCCTGTAAAACCTAGTACATAGGGAGCAAAGTGACCATTTTTATAGTATCTTTTCTTATCTTCCGCAAACTCCAGTCCTCTTAAGTTTTGTTTTCTAATCTGTTGTGCTTTGTCATTATCGACTTTTCTTTGAATGAGTACAATACTCTGGGTATCATCTTTCAATTTTTTATAAATATTTTCTTGATCTAACTCTAATACTTCTGATAAGACGTTTGCTACTTCTTGAACATCTTTTATATCTTTAGGTCTGGCATATATGCTGGTACTGGTTGCATCCTTTGCCAAGATTTCCATGTTTTTATCATAAATATCGCCTCTAGCAGCCGTAATGGGTATAGTAGCCACCAACTGATCTAGCTTCTTTTCCATTAAGTCTACAGAGGCGAAAATTTGTAGATAAGTTAATCTTCCTACGAGCACCATAAATAGAATTACCAAAGTAAGCAAACTAAAAATTAATCTTCTTTTAAGTCGCAGTTGTAATGCAGACAAGTAATACAACCCCCTTAACCAAACTAATCAATAAAATTTAGGATTTTAGAAAGGAAAGCTACCGAATTATCGTGATTAGGAGTGGTATTTGAATTACTAGCACCTAATTTTGCATTTTCAGAATGACTCACCTTTATAGGAACCATTTGTTCAGCTGTAGGCTCTATCATGCCCAGTTGATTTTTTGCGATATCTTCTATTTTTCCTAGGTCTTCACTTGCCAATAACTGACCCTCAACACTATCCGTTAACATATGTAATTCATTTAATTCCTGCTCTAGATTTAGAATTTCTGCATTCATAGTATTTAGTTTTGTATATTGAAAAAGTATTGTTAATGCCACCACAAAAATCAGCATAGTAAATGCCATGTACTTTACCTTTACTATTCTTTTTGTCTTAGCATGAGTTTTTGTTTTGCTCTTTGAATTGCTTTTTGGTTTCCTATTAGGTTTATATACAGGTTCTTCTAATGCATATTGATAATTTCGTTTTTCTGCTACTAACATTTTTATTCACTCCTTTTTTATTTAGAACTATTCCTTTCTAACACCCTTAATTTCGCACTTCTAGATCTTGGATTATCTTTTATTTCTTGTGCCTGTGGAATTATTGGTTTTCGAGTAATTACTTTTACTAAGGATTTTTGATTACATATACATTGGGGAAATTCTGGAGGACATGTACAAGGATTTTCAAAATGTTTGTACACTTTTTTCACTATACGATCTTCTAATGAGTGAAAAGTAATAATACATAATCTTCCTCCTGGAATCAGGTGTTCAAGAATATCCCGAATGGTATTTTCAAGAATGCCTAATTCATTATTCACCTCTATTCTTAATGCCTGAAATGTTCTTTTGGCGGGGTGACCTCCGGTTCTCCTAGCTTTTGCTGGAATTGCATTTTTGATTATTTCCACTAGTTCCCCGGTGGTATGAATTGTTCTATTTTTTCTGTAATCAATAATAAATTTTGCAATCCTATTGGCCCAGTTCTCTTCTCCATACTCCTTTATAATTCTTGTTAATTCATCCTGTGAATAATTATTTACAATATATTCAGCACTAAGGGATTGTCTATTATCCATTCTCATATCAAGCGGAGCGTCATGTTGATAGGAGAATCCCCTTTCAGGTTCATCCAATTGATGGGAAGAAACTCCTAAGTCCAATAACATTCCATCAATTTCATCTATTTTAAGACTATTTAATATTTGTTTTATATTTCTAAAATTGTCCCTTACAATGGATATTTGAGGTCTTTGTCCTATTAATCTTTCTGTTGCTATATGAATGGCGTTTTCATCTTGGTCGATGCCTATAAAATGTCCTTTTTCTTCTAATCTGCTACAAATAGCTTGTCCATGGCCAGCACCACCTAAGGTGCCATCTATATATGTTCCTGTGGGATTGATTTTTAAATGTTCAATACATTCATCCAGCATAATAGGGATATGATTAAATTCCATTTTGTCACTCTCCTAATCACTTTTTTATTTTATTTTGTCATTTTGATATCTTTATATCCCTAGCAAAGACATTTTCTCTGCAATGGCATCATAGCTTAGGTCTTCATCATCATTATAATCCAACCATTTTTCTTTACTCCATACTTCTAGTCTATTGGAAACCCCTATAATGATAGCTTCCTTAACTATGCCAGCGTACTCTCTTAAGTTACCGGGAATAACAATTCTACCTTGTTTATCAAATTCACATTCTGTTGCTCCAGCAAAGAAGAAACGCACAAAAGCCCTTGCATCTTTGCTGGTTAAAGGAAGAGAACGCAATTTCTCCTCAAGTATTTTCCACTCGTCAATAGAATATACAAATAAACATCCATCTAGTCCCTTGGTAAGTACAAAATGTTCTCCTAATCCTTCTCTAAACTTA
The DNA here is from genome assembly GCF_024622505.1 of Irregularibacter muris. NCBI lineage: Bacteria > Bacillati > Bacillota > Clostridia > Eubacteriales > Eubacteriaceae > Irregularibacter > Irregularibacter muris. Next base: position 195,691 of record NZ_JANKAS010000002.1, on the reverse strand, counting down.
GACGGAATAATCATTCTTCCTTTATTATCTATGTTGTGTTGATATTCCCCAATAAACATATGATCACACCTCATTGAGGATTCTACCACTTATCCCCACTTTTACCCACTAAGTTATTTAATTACACATTTATCATGAAAATCCTTCTTTTTGGCAAAAAAAAATAGAACTTCATGAAGTTCTATTTTTTCTTAAATAATTTATTATAACTACTCCCATTATTATGGTTAAAACACTGATGAGTTGAGCTACACGAATTTCTCCAAACATTAGACTATCCGTTCTTAGTCCTTCAATAAAAAATCTGCCTACTGAATATAGTATTGCATACAACAGAAATACTTCACCATTAGCTTTTTTTCTTTTTCCATACCAAAGAAGGAAAAAAAAGATAGCTAAATTCCATAGAAACTCATAAAAAAATGTAGGATGCACCTTGATCATTCCCTTAATAGGATCATTGACTGTAATGGCCCAAGGTAGATTGGTTTCTCCCCCGTAGGCCTCTTGATTAAAAAAATTCCCCCATCTTCCAATAGCCTGTCCTAGGATTAAGCTAGGTGCCATATAGTCAACGATCTCCCAAAATGACAGCCCCTTTTTACGAGTATAGATTATAGCCACAATTATAGCTGCAATAACTGCTCCATGAATTGCCAATCCTCCATGCCATATGGCAAATATTTCCTTTGGATATTGGGAATAATATTCCCATTTGAAAATCACGTAATATAGTCTAGCACCAATTATAGCCGCTGGAGTGGCATAAAAAACTAAATCTAATATTTTTTCAGCATCATAATTATTTTTTTTCGCTAAATGCATAGCTAAGAGTAATCCTATTAGAATACTACTTGACATTAATAATCCATACCATCTTACTGGTAAACCAAATATATTAAAAGCTATTGGATCCACTGTGCACTCTCCTTTTATATAATTTTTTTAAATTATTCTTCTTAAATATTATAGAATTCTTTATTGAATGTTTCAAGGTTTTAATCCTATGTTTTCTACTTAGTCATGGGCGACTTCTCATTATATATGTCATCTAGTTTCCTATAAACTGCTTTCATAAAATCTGGGTGAGTGTTCCAACCTGAAACATAATTCACCTTAATTGAAGAGGGAATTTCTATTTTTTCTACCTGCTCTGGAATAATTATTGTACTATATAGATTATCAAAAGGAATATATATAGGTGCTACAACTAGTTCTGAAATACCTTGGTCTAGGATTTCTGACATGCTTCTTTTTATAGAATATTGATTGCTATTTAAAAATGCCATTTTGGTCTTTTTATTTTCATAACCCCTTAGCATTAGATGGTTTTTTATATCTCTTGCAAAGGCGATTTGCTGTTTATCCGCCTCTTTCACATTTATATTTGCTCTATCTGTATATCCACTGCCCACCAATAATACCCCTACCTTGGATTTCTTTTTCTCTTTTGTAGCATCTTCTATTTTTTTTACCAATGCTTGTTTTAAATCTTCCTCTTCCCAAAATGGGTTATTATAAAAAACATGGGCATTATAGTTATAAAATCTAACTTTTTCTACTCTTTCCTGAATTTGAAACCACTGGTCTGATTGATCCAATAGGATATTTATTATCCCTATATTTGTTGCTCCCCCTTGTATAGCTTTTATAATTTGTTCTTCTAAAAGTGGCTTTTGATTTAAATAAGCAATATATAAATTCCCATCATTGTTTTTCCATGACTTTTTTATGGTATTTTCGAATTCTTTTGCAATCTGTGTAGAAGGATCTAATCCGGCCTTCTTATATATTTTCTTATATTTATAGAGTATAAATGGAGAAAATATTTTTTTCTGAATTTTTGAATAATTGGGAGAGTTTGATATGATATGTTTCCAAGTTTTAGGTTCATAAAATTTAGGGTATGTTGGTAAAACTAATATTGCAGCATTTTCATTTATCTCCTGTTCTGCTTGCTGTTCTACTGAATATTGATAATCAATCTGACCACCATATAGAAATAGGAAGTTTAGAAAGTAACCAATAAATATTCCTAAAATCATGATTTTTGTAAAAGCCTTTTTATCTTTGATGCTCTTAAATCTATTTATTGCCCAAAACAATAAAAATATAGCAACAAAAAGCATCTTATTTTCCATCAAAACTGAACTTGTCATATAACTTGTAGCAAAGCAACCTAACAATATTCCATGGACCAAATAGGACTTAGTATTCTTAAAAATCATATTCCACCCTCCTATTACTTAAATATTTATGTAATACAGAAAGGAATATTCTTTTTAGTTTTTAAAGATAAAAATATCTCTTTTGGGCAAATCACATTCTACCTAGAGAGATATTTTTATATTTTTTATTTAATTAATTCTACCATTTGTCCATTTTTTATTGCCGCAGCATTACCTTCTTCAACATCCACGTGCATTTCTAAAGCATAAGAAGGACTTACTCTGACTAAAACATTATTAAAGATCAATCCCCTTGGGCCATTGATTTTCACATTGACTATGTCTTTGTCCTTCACTTCAAATTGCTTGGCTTCTTCTGCGTGCATATGAATATGTCTTGCCGCTACAATTATGCCTTTTTCGATTTCAACTTCACCTTTAGGTCCTATAATTTTTGCTCCAGGTGTATCTTCAATATTTCCAGAGTCACGAGTAGGTGCCTTTACTCCTAAAACAAATCCATCTGAAACAGATATTTCAATTTGCGTATGGGTTCTTACTGGTCCTAGTATTCTAACTCCTTTAAGGGTTCCCTTTGGTCCAACAATATCTACCTTTTCTTCACAGGCATATTGTCCTGGCTGTGATAGGTCTTTCATTTTCGTTAATTGATATCCTTCTCCAAATAAAATGTCTAAGTCTTCCTGACTTAGGTGAATATGTCTATTGGACATAGCTACTGGTATCATGTTTTTCATATCATTTCCTCCTCATACCATGTTTAATATTATTTCTAGTCAATATTGTAACATATATCCTGTGAATTTTGTATACAATTTATTTTGCTTATTCCGCATAGACATCTAAACGAAGCTTATCTGCTACCATAGCAATAAACTCTGAATTTGTAGGTTTTCCCTTTTCATTATTTATAGTATATCCGAACAAAGCGTTAATTGTATCTAGTTTCCCTCTACTCCATGCCACTTCTATAGCATGTCGAATAGCTCTTTCTACTCTACTAGGAGTAGTGTTATGTTTTTTTGCAATGGAAGGATATAATTCTTTGGTAACTGCACTTAATAAATCAATATTTTTTATTACCATTTTTATTGCTTCTCTAAGATATATATATCCTTTGATATGTGCAGGTACGCCAATTTCATGGATGATATTTGTTATTTGAGAATCTATATTTGCTTTATTTCCTTGGGCCATTTTGTGTACATTGGTAATAGGTAAAGGTCTATGTACGATATCATTTTCCTGTGCAACTGAAGTAGTATCCACGATCTGACGAATACGTTTTGCAAAAATCTCCATATCAAAGGGCTTTACTACATAATAATCCGCTCCTGATTCCACAGCCCTTTGGGTAATTTTATCTTGTCCTACTGCTGACAAAACAATTACCTTAGGTTTCTTAGGTGTATTTAAAGAGTCTAGCCTTTCTAGCACAGCTAACCCATCCAGAATTGGCATAATAATATCTAAGACTAATACATCTGGTTGCATATCTCCTATTATTTCCAGGGCCTCCATGCCATCTTTGGCAACGCCTATTACTTCCATATCCTCCTGTTGCTCCAAAAAATCACTTAAAATGTTAGAAAAATCTTTATTATCATCTGCAATCACTATTTTGATTTTTTCCATTGTTCATATCCCCCTTATTATTCCATTCCTAAAGTACATCTTTTTAAATTATTCGACAATAGTTAATTTTATCCTTCAAATTTATGAACTTTTTCTAAATACTTTATTTTTAATAGGATATTTTGAATTTTTTTATGAGAGCAACTATCTTTACTCTAGAGAAAGAAATGAGTTTAATCATCAAGGGGAAGACAGGATTTATTCTTTCAAAAAAAAGAACCCTTTTAAGAGTTCTTTTAAAGTATTCCTACTGTTTTTCCATTAAATTGATATCTGCCTCTTCTAGCATCCATTCTATGAATATTCCATAACCTTTGGAAGGATCATTCACAAAAACATGGGTTACCGCCCCTACTATTTTATTTTCTTGTATAATAGGACTACCACTCATTCCTTGTACTATACCACCAGTCTTTTCTAATAATCTAGGATCAGTAACTTTAATGATCATGCTTTTTCCTGTCTTTGAGGGCTGCATTGTTAGTTTTTCTATTTCTATATCATACATTTCTACCTGATTATCATCAAGAGTCGTTAGTATTTTTGCAGGTCCTTCCTTTATATGCTGCTGTAATCCGATGGAAAGCGCTTTGGGTATTTTATCATTAATGAGTTGGGAATAAACTGTTCCATAAAGACCTTGTGAGGTGTTTTTTTCGATATTTCCTATTTTCTTATCCTCATTATAAAAAATACCTCTTATTTCCCCTGGCTTACCCTTTTTACCCTGTATAACAGAGGCAACCTTGGAAGAGACTATTTCTCCATTATTCACTGGCATAATAATGCCAGTTGTTATATCTGTAATAGCATGTCCCAATGCACCATATTTTTTTGATTTATCATGATAAAATGTTAATGTTCCTACTCCTGCAGTATTATCTCTTACCCATAATCCAATTTTGTATTTGCCATCTGTTTTATCCTTAATAGGTTGGACACTAATTTTTTCCCATGTATCTTTTCTTTTGATTTCAAGCTTTACTGGCCGATCAGAAATATTATTAATAACCTTAGATACTTCCTCTGCTGTATTTACTTTTTGGTCATCTATCTTATACACGATATCTCCTACATTTACATTGGCATCTAGCCCTGGAGAATGAGCTTTGCCATCCTCTGCTTCTATCTCAGATAATCCTACTACGATTACACCCTTTGTTTTTAATTTTACTCCTATAGATTGACCGCCAGGATATAATTTAACATCTGGCAATACCTTAACTTTCATAGAACGTATAGGCAAGAAACCAAATAGTTTAATATTTAAATCTATTTCTCCTGTCTTATCTGACTGAAGTTTAATAGGATTTTTTAGATTTAAATTATAGTCAGCTTTTTTTGAACCATTAACTTCCATAATATAATTTTCCTCAGCTGTTGCCTTTAATTTAATCGGGAGGTTAAAGTTTAGCACTCTTTCTTCCCCCTCTATGACGTATATTTCATGAGGGAAATTTACTATCTTTTGAAAAGAATCGCTAAAATTAACAGATAATAATAATATAATTAAAAAAATCCCTAGAATTTTTTTTATTTTTATTTTATTCAAAAAAACCACTCTCCCAATATTTTTGTTATAATATTTTTCACCTCCAAAATAAAAGCATTACTATTAAGATTTCCTTTTGCGTAATCTGTTATTCAATTGGATATTTTTAAATATTTCCATGAATAAATTGAAAAGCATCTAAAATATTTTTAGTTCTGGCTTGAATTTTTGCATATGATCTTGCCGCAAAATAATTTTTGCAAAAAAAATAGGATAATCCTATTTTAAATTACTTTTTATTTGTTTTGCCATATGCAACATTTCCTTTGCATGACTAAGAGTAAGAGTTGTAAGCTCTGCTCCTCCAAGCATTCTAGCTAATTCTCCTGTTTGTTCTTTGGTTAAGAGTTCATAGATATTGGTTCTGGTTTCATTATTTTCTATTTTTTTCTCAATAAGATAATGCGTATCAGCCATAGAAGCCAGCTGTGGCAAATGGGTTATACATATCACTTGATAGGTCTTAGCAATCTTTGCCATTTTCTCTGCTACTACTTGTGCAGTTCTTCCACTAATCCCTGTGTCTACTTCATCAAATATTAAAGTTTCTTTTTTATCTACATTAGCTAAAATTGTCTTAAAAGCTAACATAATCCTTGATATTTCTCCTCCAGAAGCTATTTTGATTAAAGGCCTTGCTTCCTGTCCAAGATTAGTGGATATTAAAAATTCAATTTTATCTATACCATTGTCACTGGCGTACTTTTCTGAAGTCTGTATATTGACTTTAAACTGCGCTTTTTCCATACCTAAGCTTCTGAGTTCTTTGATGATATTGTCTTCCAATTGCTTGGCGATTATATGTCGAGTGGAGGATAGTTTTTGTGAGACTGTGATATAATCCTGCCAGCATTTTTTCATATTCATTTGAAGTTTTTCAATTTCATCATTTTTATTTTCTATTCTCAATAATTTTTTTTGTTGTTCTTGCTTATACAGCAGTATTTCTTCTATGCTTCCACCATATTTTCTTTTTAAATCATTTATTGTACTCAGCCGTTTTTCTATTTGATCCAGTTCTTGGGGATTAAACTCCATATCTTCATTATAATCTCTTATGGCAAAACTAACGTCTTCAACTTGTATAAAAGCATTATTTAATTGATCTAAAACAGATTTCATTCCCGAATCAATAGTACTTATTTTTTCAATACAATCCAAAGCCTGGCTCAATTGGTCATAAATAGAAGCCTGTCCGTCTATTCTTCCATAGAGCAATTCATATGCTTGATTTGCATTTTGAAAAAGTTTTTCTGCATTTACTAATAAATTTCTTCTTTCTTCCAGCAGCTCTTCTTCACTTTCCTTTAACTTAGCCTCTTCAATTTCTACCACCTGAAATTTTATAATATCCTTTTGCCTTTCTAGATACATATCATCTTGTATAAGTTCTTCTAAGGATTTTTGGACATTCTTATATTGCTGATAATGCTTTTTCGTTTCACTACTTAACTCTCCAATAGTATCTCCACCATAGGAATCTAAAAGCTCTTTATGGGTTTCCCAGTGTAATAAGGATTGATGTTCATGTTGCCCATGTATATCCACTAATAATTCTCCCAGCTCTTTCATCGTGCTTACAGGGACTATTCTACCGTTTATCCGGCATATGCTTTTCCCATTATTGGTTAACTCACGAGTCATAATCATGGTGTAATCCTCTTCCATATCAATTCCTTTTTCCTCTAAAAGATTTTGTATTCTTGATTGATTATGGGGAATCACTTGAAATAATGCTTCTATAATCATCTTTTTTTGACCTTGTCTAATGCTTTCTCTATTAGCTCGTTGACCTAATATTAGACCCAGAGCATCTATGATTATAGACTTCCCTGCACCAGTTTCACCTGTTAGTATATTTAAACCCTGATTAAAGTTTATCTTTAAGGAGTCAATTAAAGCAAAATTAGATATATTTAATTCTAATAACATATTACTCTTCTCCTCACTAACTATTTGATTAATTTTTTAAATCGCTCTACCATATTTTCCATCATGCTAATATCTCTTATTAGAACAAAAATGGTATCATCTCCCGCAATACACCCTACGATCTCTCCCCAATGCAAAGCATCAATAGCTACTGATGCGGCTGAGGCTGTACCCGATAATGTTTTTATGACTATGGTATAACCAGCATAGTCAATACCTTGAACAGACTCTTTAAATACCTTTATAATACGATCATTCATTAAATTGTCGGTGTTTTGTAATGGTGCATAATGATAACGATGATTATCTGACATTACTTTTATGAGTCTTAATTCCTTTATATCCCGTGATACAGTGGCCTGAGTTACATTAAATCCATTTTTTTTAAGAATTTCTGCTAATTCTTCTTGGGTCTCAATCTTATTTTCTTTAATAATTTCTAATATTTTTGCATGTCTTGAGATCTTCAATATTATTCCTCCCTAAACATTATCCTTGTGGAGCACTGTTCTTTCCGCTAATTTATTTCTTAATACATCGTAAAAGGTCCGATGATTAACCCTAATAAAGTTAGCAGAAAACTCAGCTTTTTTCACAACAATGTCATCTTCATCTTGAAGTTTATATCCCTCCTGACCATCTATTGTCAATAAAATATCATTCTTCCTATCCTCTATTTCCACTCGGATTTTTTCTCTATCCGAGATAATAACTGACCTTGCATTAAGTCTATGGGGACATATGGGAGTAATAATTAGCAAGCTATTTTTGGGGTCTACTATAGGTCCACCGGCAGAAAGTGAATAAGCTGTAGAACCAGTAGGACTGGAAATAATAAGCCCATCAGCAGGATAAGTATCTAAATAATTATTATCAATAAAGGTTTTTAAGTTTATAATTCTTGCAAAGGCTCCTTTGGTGATAACAACATCATTTAAGGCAAAAAAAGTTTTTACTAATTTATTGTTATTAAAAACAGCAACTTCTAACATCATTCTCTTTTCTAAAGCATAATGATCTGCCATAATATTTTCTAGGGCTTGATAAATATCTCCTATTTCTACTTCTGTAAGGAAGCCTAAATGTCCTAAGTTTACTCCTAGAATTGGAGTTTCATTTTTTCCTACCCTTCTAGATACACCTAGGAGTGTACCATCTCCACCGAGAACGATGATAAAATCAGCATAAGCGTATATTTCATCAGCTTTATATGCTAAATCTTTTCTATGTATTTTTTCCGCGTCTATTTTTTGCAACAATACTTCCCCATCATGTTGTTCAATCCATTGTATTATTTTTTTCGTTAAGTCTAAATTTTTGTCTTTAGTAAAATTAGGGATAATACCTACCCTTTTCACATCACCACCGCCTGTTTATCTATAATTATTCTACTACCTTATGTATTTTTCCTGCATTTTCATCATATATTCATCATAAAAATGTGCTCTCTATTCACAGATATTAGTTTTTCTCCAAGCTATTATGAGCTTCTTCCACAACCCGGACTATTTCCTCTTCTATTAAATCCATCCCACTGTTTGGATCTTTAGTAATATAGGAAAGAAACTCAATATTTCCTTGGGGACCTGTTATAGGTGAATAAGACAATCCCTTTATAAAAAAGCCTATATCCCTCATTTGATCAGTAACTTTTTTAATAACTTCAATATGGGTTTTGGGATCGGCTACCACACCTCTTTTCCCTACTTTTTCTCTTCCCGCTTCAAACTGAGGCTTTATCAATGCAATAATCTCTCCCTTTGAGTCTATTAAATGATATAAATTTTTTAGTATAATTGCAAGAGAAATAAAGGATACATCTATGGTAGCACGGGTGGCAATTTCTCCGATATTCTCTAAGGTTATATATCTAAAATTTGTACGTTCCATGGGAACTACCCGTGGATCTTGTCTAAGTTTCCAAGCCAATTGTCCATAGCCTACATCTATGGAATATACTTTTTGTGCCCCATGCTGTAGAAGACAATCGGTAAATCCCCCTGTGGAAGCACCGATATCCAATACCGTCCTATTTTTTACATCAAAGGTAAAAATCTCAAAAGCTTTTTGTAGTTTTAGTCCTCCCCTGCTAACATAAGGATTAGCATCACCTTTTACTTTGATTGTTGCCTTTTCATCTATTTTTTCCCCGGGTTTATCCCTAAGCTGCCCTTGGACAAACACTATTCCAGCCATGATAGCCGCCTTGGCTTTTTCACGACTTTCAAAAAAACCCTGTTCATATAGGATTGTATCTAATCTTTTTTTCATTCTATTCTCTCCTAAATTAATATGGTAAATCTATTTTTTCTACCCATTTTTTATTTCCCTATACATCTTCAACCTTTTTAGACTTTGTACTTGTTTATACCTATTTGTAGTTATTTAATGAAAAGGTATTTCATTTATCGCGCGAACAGCTATCTTCATCATATTAAATATTATACCAATAAAAATAATAAAGATTAGAAGAACAAAAACACTATATAAGTTTGTATTTTTCAGTGGAATCTCTAAAAAAGACTTAGAATATGGATATAATCAAGGTCTCTATGGATACTAGTATAACCCATCTGCACTGTGATTTTCTTTTTTTCTGAACTTCTCTTCACTTTTTTAGGCATTCTTATGTATTTTTCATTATCAGCAACAATTACCTTCATACCTTATTAGATAATTATAGAGGAATTATGAAATTCATAATTCCTCTATAATGTACACAATATTGTATTAAAGGTCTATTTAAACATCATTGGACGTCAGCAGTCAAACCAAGAAACTTTATCCATATGTCCTCTGGCGGCCTTCGGATTGGATAGTCCTGACTAAAATACTACGTCATTAGAATAGAAACGGCGATCTTCATACTTATAAAATATGAACATTTACTTCTTTACCATTGGATAAACTTTTATATTTTAAAATAAATAAATTATAGCATAAATTATTATGGAAATCAAAAGTTAATATATTAAATTTGCAATAATAATTCCTAATAGTGCACCCATGAAAACCTCTTTAGGAGTATGCCCCAATAATTCCTTCAACCTCTCCTCAGTAAGCTTTTTACTTGCATGTATATCATAAATCATTTTATTTAAAATTTTTGCTTGTTTTCCTGCTGCTCTTCTAACACCGGCAGCATCATACATAACAATAAGAGCAAAAGACAAAGATATGGCAAATATAGGTGAATCCCAACCATACATTTTTCCTATGGTGGTGGTTAATCCCATACTAAAAGATGAATGAGAACTAGGCATACCTCCAGAACCCATAAATCGCGTAAAATCAAATTTTTTCTCTTGGATTAATGTAATGATAACCTTTAGAGCCTGGGCGATAAACCATGATAAAATAGCAACATTTAACGCCCTGTTCCGGATAATCCCATTAAAAAATTCCACCCTTGTTCCTCCTTAATTAATAATCCCTTATACATATAAACTTCCCTAATTCACCTATAAATTCACTTTTTGCACCAAATAATTCTATAGCCTTAAGAGCTTCATTTAAAAGTTCCTCTACCATTTTTTTAGATTCTTCTAAACCATAAATAGAGGGATAAGTTAATTTTTTATTCTTATCATCGCTACCTACACGCTTTCCTAATTTTGTTTCATCACCAATGATATCTAAGATATCATCCACAATCTGAAAAGCTAGGCCTATTTTTTCCCCAAACAAGGTAAGAGCTTCTAGCTGCTTTTCATTGGCACCTGCACACATAGCTCCTGCTCTTAAAGATGCCCGAATTAATGCTCCTGTCTTGTGGGAATGAATATACTGCAGTGTTTCAAAGTTCAACCCTTGATTCTCACATTCTAAATCCTTGGTTTGTCCTCCTATCATTCCAAATATCCCTGCGGCCTTTGCAATTTCTTGAATAGCCCGAATATAATTGTCTTTTTCCCTCTCTGTATTAAAGGGAACATTATTGAGCATCAGCTCAAAAGAATAGTTTAAAAGGGCATCCCCCGTAAGTACAGCCATACCCTCGCCATAGACTTTATGGTTTGTAGGTTTTCCCCGTCTAAAATCATCATTATCCATGGCTGGCAAATCATCATGAATAAGGGAATAGGTATGGATCATTTCTAAGGCACAGGCTAATGGGATAGCTTGTGCTCTCTTATTTTCATCAATGCATTTGATAGCCTCTAGAAGTAATATGGGTCTTAATCTCTTTCCTCCCGCAAAAACACTATATTCCATAGACTGAATTAATACATCGGGAATTTCTTGTTCTTTTGGGAGAGCGTTTTTTAAATACTGGTCAATCTCTTCAACATATGCTTTTAATCTTTTGTTAAATGTCATTTTTCCCTTCCTCTCCAAATAAATCAAACTTTTTCTCCTGTACACTTCCATCTTCTTCTATCAAAAGACTAATTTTATTTTCTATAGATTCTAATTTTCTATTGCAATACTTCGTAAGTTGTATTCCCTCTTCAAATATCTCCACAGCTCTTTCTAAGGAAATTTTCCCATCTTCCAATATAGATACAATTTCTTCTAATCTTTCTACTCCTTGTTCAAAGGTTTTTTCACTATCCTTCAAAGTTGTATCCCCCCTTCTCTGTTCCCTCTACTTTACAATAAATGCTTCCATTTTTCATAAGTATTTGTATTGACTCACCTTTCTCTACTTCTTCTATACTTACAATTAATTTATCTTCTTGATTCTTAACCATTCCAAAACCTCTATTTAATACTGCCAGTGGACTTATACTTTGTAATTGTTTCAATCCACTTTGGAACCTTTCCCTCTCAATAAAAGCCCTTTTATTCATTTCTCTTATTAGATTGACATTTATCCAATCCATTTGTTGCTTATACTGATTTAAAAGATTAAGGAGTCTAGTCCGATTGTAATATCTCTCTATTTCTTTAAGCTTTTGATTATTATTATTTATTATACCTTTCATCAATTGAATTAATCTTTGTTTAAGCATAGCAATATTATATTGCAAATCAAGTTTTGGTGGTATTGCCAATTCAGCTGCAGCTGAAGGAGTGGCTGCTCTCATATCGGCTACAAAATCTGCGATTGTAAAATCAGTTTCATGACCCACTGCGGAAATTATTGGTATTTTAGATGCGGCTATACTCCTTGCAACTTTTTCCTCATTGAATGCCCAAAGTTCTTCAATAGATCCTCCGCCTCTTCCTATTATAATTACGTCTACATTATTCTCTTTGTTAAAAAACTCTATGGCCTTAGCCAGTTGTCCAGAGGCCTCTGTCCCTTGTACCAATACATGGAAGATAACAATTTCCACATTGGGATTTCTCCGAGTGATCACTGAAATAATATCTCTTACTGCTGCTCCAGTAGCGGATGTTATAACGCCTATGGTTTTTGGTAAAAATGGTATAGGCTTTTTAATATGATCATCGAAAAGCCCTTCTAATTCTAGTTTTTGTTTCAATTGTTCAAAGGCTAAATATAATGAACCTATGCCATCAGGCTGCATTTGTTGTGCATATAATTGGTATTGACCATCCCTCTCATAAACTGAAATATATCCTTTTATAATCACTCTCATTCCATCTTCAGGCATAAATTTTAAGTCTTGACAATAACTATTAAACATTACACAACGAATGCGACTTTTTTTATCTTTTAAAGTAAAATACATGTGTCCCGAGGAGTGAAATTTAAAATTTGAAATTTCTCCCACTACCTGTAAGTTATTTAAAATCACATCTATGGACAATAGTCTGTTTATATAATCATTTACTTCGCTTACATTAAAAGTTTTCATCTTCATGATCTCAAAGCCGCCTCTAAGGTGTTTTCCAGCAACATGGTAATGGTCATAGGTCCTACCCCACCCGGAACAGGAGTAATCAATTTTACTTTTTCTATGACATCATGGAAATCAATATCTCCTACTAAACTTCCATTTAATCTATTCATCCCTGCATCTATAATAATCGCTTCTCTTTTTATCATTTTATGATTAATCAGATGTGCCTTCCCTACAGCAGATACAATAATATCTGCCTGTTGGGTGTATTGAGCCAAGTCTCTTGTCTTGGAGTGACAAAGAGTCACTGTTGCATCTTCATTTAAAAGTAGAGTAGCTATAGGTTTGCCAACAATATTACTTCGTCCAATGACCACAGCGTGTTTACCCCGAATTTCCACGCCATAATATTTTAATAATTTAATTATACCCTTGGGAGTGCAGGAAACAAAACTGGGCTGACCCAAAAATAGTTTTCCTAAATTGGAAGGATGAAAACCATCCACATCCTTAAAAGGACTAATATGTGCATTGATAATATTTTCATTAATATGATCGGGAAGAGGGAGCTGTACTAATATTCCATGAATCTTTTCATTATGATTTAATTGTTCAATCAATTTTAAAAGTTCTTCCTCCTTAGTACTATTCTGAAGCCTATGTATTTCAGAATAGAAACCTACTTCCTTACAAGCCTTTTCCTTCATATTTACATATGTATGAGAGGCAGGATCTTCCCCTAGTATAATTACTGCAATACCTGGAATGATGGCTTTTTCATTTTTTAGATGGATAACTTTTTGAGCTATTTCCTCCCTAATTTTCTTTGCAAGTTTTTTGCCGTCTAAAATTTTAGAGTTCATAACTTCCCTCCTATCTATTTTGATGTTGTGCTCTTCCCATTAGGGCAACTCCTACACTATTATCGGTAGAATACCGTGGCTGGCAAAAATACAACTGTATTCCTTTAAGTTTCAAACGGGTAACCAAGTGATTTTTTATATGTTTATTGGAAGCCACACCACCTACAAATAAAATATCCGTGATTTTGGTAGTGCTTACAATATTCATGATAACTTTCTCCAATGACTTAGCTATACAGTGAATAACCCCTAAGGCAATATCTTCATCTTTGCAGTTTTGTGCAATCAAGTTTTGTGCCTTCGTTTCTGGTCCTGAAAAACTTATCTTATTTCCTGAAACCGAGGAAGGAATGATTACGCCTCCTTTGCTCCCCTTCATGGCCAAATGTTCTAATTCAGGACCACTAGGAAAATTAAGCCCCAAAGCCACTCCTACTCTATCAATAAATTGCCCTGCATTTAAATCCTGACTTCCTCCTATAATCTCTTCCCTAAAACCCTTTTGCTGCCTTTGTGTCATTAGAATCTCGGTAGTCCCCCCAGACAAATGTACTGTGATAAACTTTTCTCCAATAGTTCCTTGGGATGACCAAATTCCTGCCATGATATGACCCTCTTGATGGGAAGTGCTGTAAAAAGGAACTTTTAAAAATTTCGCAATAGCTTGTCCCATGGTTTTGGAAACATTAAATACCGGCATATAGGATTTTTCGGTAGGTCTTGGACATGTACTAGAGCATACCCCTAATATATTCTTATTTATTGTACTATTTTCTATTTCTTCTATTAATTGGGAAAGATTATTGATATGTTGAAAGACTGCCTCCGACTGTCTTATCCCTCGTTCACCTTTTTTCACTTGTATAATTTTCCTTTTATCCAATACTACTTGTTCCTTCTCGTCTACTAGGGCGATGGAAGTAGTATAGTTACTTGTATCTAAGCCAAGATATAGTCCTTCCATTATTCATCTCTACTATTGGCAATAGAATCTAAAACTCCATTGACAAACTTGCTGGATTCCTCATCACTAAACCTTTTTGTTAATTCTATAGCTTCATTCATGGATACTTTTTTAGGAATATCCTCTCTTAATAACATTTCATAGGTAGAAACTCTTAAAATAGCCAAATCAATTTTACTTAATCTGCCAATCGTCCAACTTTTTAGATGTTTTCCAATGGTTTCATCAATAGTCTCTTTATTTTTTATGAGGTCTTCTACAAATTCTCTAATGTATGTCTGTTCTTCCTCTGGGATATTTTGTTCCTCCATATAATTAAAAGCATTTTCATCAAAGCCCTCTTTATAGTAATCTATTTGAAAAATAATCTGCAAAATAACTTCTCTAACTCGTCTTCTACTCAATGCTCTCCCTCCTATCTTTATTAAAGTATTTTATCCTATAGATGCCAGCTATATGTCAGTTTTAGAATATTCTTTACCTAAATAAACCCTCTGATTAAAATCAGAGGGTTTAAGCATTTTTTATTTTTCTTCCTGACTTTTCAAATCCCCTTCTTTGGGATTAACTTTTTGAAAGTTAACACCCTGCACATTTATGTTCACCTGAGCAACTTTTAGCCCTGCCATGGCCTCAATAGACTTCTTTACGTTTTCTTGCACTTCCCAAGCAACATCGGGTATTCGAACACCATAATTCACTACAAGGAAAATATCTACTTTGACTTTTTCCTCTTCTATTTCAATCTTTACGCCTTTTCCCACTGGCTTTTTCCCTAGCATCTCAACAATTCCACCAGTAATACCACCACTCATAGAAGTAACACCCTTCACTTCCGATGCAGCAATACTGGCAATTGTACTCAACACATCATCCGATATATTTAATTTTCCAAATTGTTCCCCTTCATTATGTAGACTTTTCTCCAAAACTGTTCACCTCCAATGGCTTAACTATGGATATATTATATCAGAAACCTATTGAATTAACAAACATTCCCTTTATTAATTGGTTGTAGCTATAGAAATTTTTTCAAGGGTTATTCCGGTTTCCTTTGAGATCACATCCTGAATTTGTGCCGCATGGGCAGCTGATAAATTCTCTGCATCTACTATAGCATTTACATATCCATCATGTATAAATACAATTACATCATTAAATCCCTTTGCTCGAATTAAATTTTCTATTACCATTTCTTTTTCACTTAATTTCACAAGATTTATCATTTCCTTTTGTGCTTGGCCTCTCGTATCTTTATCCGTTTCCTTATTCCCTACAATATTCTCCAATAAAACAATGTGTTGACTTCTGTTTTTGTCTCTTTCCAAACGATAATCAATAAAAAACTCTTTAGAAATATTCTTGCTATTGGCCATAATATCTTCTTCTGATTTCCCTTTAACTAATTCTGCATTCATAGGGCCTTCTTTCTCTAATATATCCTCTTGAGCTACATTTTTATCCTTTAACACATAATTATAATTTAAAACCGCAACTACGCCTAATAATAAAGATAAAGCTACTATCAAAAAAGTTTTTTTTCTAAAAAACATCATATGGTCCACTCCCCTTTATTTATTTTTTCTAGCATATATGACAACTTTATGTGAAGGTAGATCTAATGCTGTCTGCACTGCTTCATCTAATCGGTATTTGATTGCCGGATCGTGAGCACCTTCGGCTACTACCATAATCCCTTTTATTTCTGGTCTATTTTGTCTGGTTATAAAGGGAGCATTTCCACCTCCTTCATTAACCATAACAGCCGTTTCTGATAAATTATTTTGATCGGTTACTCTTTGACCACCCTGATTATCCGTTTCCTGAATAACATTTTGGGATTCGGTGGTGTTAAAGGCAATTTCTGACTCACTTTCATTGGCAATGGACACCATAACATCTACCTTTCCTACCCCTTCAATCGTCTCTAATATCCCTTCCAGTTCCATCTTTACCTTTGTCTCATAATCGTCCTCTTTTAAACTTTCATTATACTCTTCTTTCTGGGCTGGGGGATTCTTTGAATTCTTGTTTATAAAAAGAGGACTGGTCAAAATCAATGCAATCCCCACCACTCCAATAATACTTAAATATTGTATTTTCTTCTTCATATCGCCTTTTTGGATTTTTTCCATGTATTCCTTTAGGATGTTTTTCATTATTCTTCCCCCTCTTCCCCAATGTTTTCTTGTATATTAATAGATATATTCTCTATAGGGACATTATAGAAGTCCAAAAAATACTCTTTTATTTCCTTTTCCTTCTCCTTGTCTATTAAATCTTGTTTCTTACTGTCTTGTCCCTGGCTTTCATCTGTATTTTTTCCAATCTCTATTTTTTCTATAGTCTTGATATCTTTTTTCTGTTCTTTCGATCTCGCTAGATAAAGAGTTACTTCTTTGATTCCACCATAATTATCCTCCTCGATATCCTCAAAAATCTCTAACTCTACTTTTATACTTAAACCCTCTAGTTTTTTGGATAGTTGCTGTTTTATTTGTTGTGTAATCTTATCTTTATAGATATTTATCGCCAAATCCTCTTGATGGGATTGTAATGCCTCTTGTTGGCTTTTAATTTCAATTTGTGCCATATCAACATAGTTTTGTGATATGGCATTTTCTACATTAAAATTTTTACTAAATAATTTAGTAATAGGTGTTAATATCACAACTATGATTAACAAACCACTTACCATTCTTACATATTTTTGCATAAAATTATCGGGAAATAGTAATTCTAAAAAAACCACAAATATTACGATATAGATAATGTTTTGTACCCAAGAACTTAATATTTCTATCATAAAAACACCTACCTCATCATTACTGTAGCATTACCTGCTCCCACAATTATAGTTATAACAATAAAAAACATCATGGCAACAGCAACAACAGACACAAATATTAAAGTTAAAGATTTTGCCATATCATTTAAACAATTTACAATTCTACCATCGGCTATGGGTTGTATAATGGCACTGGAAACTTTATAAATAAAAATTAAAGCCAATATTTTTACAATAGGAAAAGCCATTGTTAAAAATAAAAAGATTAAACCAATTACTCCTATGGCATTTTTTACTAACAAGGAACACCCGATAATTGTATCTAAAGCATCAGATAAAAACCCTCCAATAATAGGTAATAAATTATCCACAGCATATTTTGCCGTTCTAGCCGTCACCCCATCAAAAGAAGCTGAGGATACACCTTGTATGGTCATGACGCCTAAAAATATAGTTAGAGCAAAACCCAGTAAAACTATAGAAACTTGTTTAATTAAACCCGCTAATTTAGAAATTTGTACCCTCTCACTGATATAATTAATTATGGTTAGGATAGATGCGAAAAATATCATAGGCAATATAACATTTTGCACAAAGGTGCTTAGCATTGTAATTGTGATGGTGATCAGAGGCTGAAACAATGCAGCCGATGCAAAAGCCCCCATAGATGTTAATAAAATTATCAACGTAGGTAATAGGGCCTGCATAAAAACTACCATACTGTCAATGGTCTCCTTACCTATTTCTATTGCTGTCGCAAAACTTTGAATAGCAATGGCCAAAATAACCAAATATACAACGTTAAATGCAATCTGTCCTACAGCATTACTTTCAAATGAATTTTGTAAATTTTGAAGAATTGCACATACAATAGATAGTAAAACCAATCTGGATAGTAATCCAGAATTATTAATCACTTCATTAAATAAATATTTTGCCATTCCTGTAAAAATACTTTTAATATCGAAGCTAAACTTTCCTTTAGCTATAGAGGAAAGTAAATCTCTGAGATTTAATTGGGGAAGATATTCATTCATTTCCATATTTGTTTGCCCGATAATCTCTTCAAGATCACTAGTATCCATTTTATTTAATATTTCATCCACCAATTGCTCATTATCCAAATTCTCATCATGCCCGTCCTCTTGTGCCATTACTACTGAAGGTACCAATAATATTATTAGCATAATCAATATGATTTTTTTCATATTCTTCTCCTGTTCAAGGCATTATTTTGGTGATCAAATCTAGTAAAGCCATTAGGATCGGAATGGCCAATACCATTATTAAAACTTTTCCTCCTAATTCGATTTTAGAGGCAATTGAGCTCTCCCCTGCATCCCTACATACTTGGGCGCCGAATTCTGTAATATAGGCTATTCCTATAATCTTAAAAATAGTAGAAAGATATAAAATATCCACATTCATTTTTGAAGAAATTTTATTAAATACCTCTAAAACGATTTGTATTTTACTTAATACCATGAAAAATATAATTACTCCTGCTACTAAGCCAATCATCATTGAAAATTCAGGTCGTTCGTCTTTAAGTATTACTGCTAAAATTGTAGCTATTATCCCTAGGGAAACAACTTGTATTATTTCCATATTTAGCACTCCTAATATAATTGAAATATTGTCCTTACTGCATCAAACAATTGTCCGATCATAGTAATAACCATCATTAAAACCACCACAATACCTGTCAATGTGACCATAGTAGCCATTTCATCTCTTTCAGTCTTTTTTAAGACTTGATTAAGCACTGCCACAACAATACCAATTCCTGCAATTTTAAAAATCATTCCTACATCCACTCATACCACTCCTTCTTTTATATTTCATTAAATTAGTATTATGGTTAATGCAAGTCCCAACAAAGCGCCTAAATTTTTATACAATTTTTCGCTTCTTTGACGTTCTTCTTCCGCTATTTCCTCTAATTTACTTAGTTGGCTTTGGATCAGTTGAGAGTTTTTTAATTGATTTTCCCTATCTGAAGTCCCTAATACATTCCCAAAAAAAATTATGGTTTCTAGGTCTTCTTTGTTTAATCGGGTATAATTTTTTTTATCGTCAAAGGCTTTTCTCCATATACTTCCTAAACTTTCCCCTTCCTTCTTTCGCAGTTCTAAGGCTATATTTTTATATACGTCCTTAAAGGGTTCTTTGGCCTGTTGGGATATTTTATCCATCACCTCAATAATGGGTGTTGCTGTATAAATAATTTCCGTCTCTATCATTTGAAAATGATTTCTAATTTCCTTTAGTTCCCTCACCCTAGTTTTATATTTATTGGATATAACGAAGCCTAGGAGTGAACTGGATGTTAGAAGTATTATAATACCAATAATTTTTACAATCATATTTTTCCTCCGTGAATCTTTTTATTTCATAAGTAATTCTTTAAAAGTACTTCCATCTACTATGTTTTCGATGGTACCTACTCCTTTAGCGTTACTTAAAATAATTATTCTTTGAAAGATTTTTTGATGTATTAGCTCCTTTAGAAAGGGCTTTCTCTTTATTTCCTCAAGGGTTTTTCCATGTACAGTGGTAATAATTTTTATTCCCGCATTTAAAGCCTCTTCTATTGCTGCCATATCCTCCTTACATCCTATTTCATCTGTGGCTATGATATCTGGGGACATGGATCTTATAAGCATGATCATCCCCTGGGCCTTAGGACAGGCATCTAAGACATCAGTGCGAATACCAATATCATTTTGTGGTACACCTTGATAACAGCCAGCCAGTTCTGAACGTTCATCCACTACTCCTACTTTCACCCCCGGAATGCCCCGCCTCTGGTCTCCATCGCTTAATTGCCTAATAATGTCCCTTAGGAGAGTTGTTTTCCCACACTGGGGAGGGGAAATAATTAAAGTATGCAGTATTCCTGTTTTTTCTCTGATATAGGGCATTACTTTATCTCCAGCCCCTTTTATTTCTCTAGATATTCTAAAATTAAATCCCGATATATATTTAATGGTTTTTATATGACCATTTTCTAAAACAGTTTTTCCCGTCAGCCCCACACGATGACCACCCCTTAAAGTAAGAAAACCATGTTTTAATTCTTCTTCAATGGCATATAGGGAATAATCACTTATTAATTGAAGAATACTCTCTCTATCTTTTCTAGTAACCAAATATCCTCTCTGGGGATGATTGGTCAAAGTTCCTTCTTTGGTTACAAAGTAATCTTTATTATTAAATGAAATCATCAAAGGACGATTTTCTCTAATTCTTATCTCCTCAATTTTTTCCAAATAGTTTACTTCTATTTCCTCGATACATTCCCTGATTTCATGGGATAATGAAGGTAATATATCATGATAAATACTGACTAAGGTTTTATTTTTTCTTTTGTTTTTTTCTAAACTCATATAAGTTGTCCTCCCTTTCTATATTAATAACTATTTACGTACAGGCTAATTTATGATAATAATTATTTTTTTTTGAAATAAAAAAAGGAATCCCTTAGGATTCCTTTAAAGAGTTTACTTATTTTTTACATTCGCAGTCGTCATCTTCGCAACTTGTCAAATCTACTTCCATTTCTTCTTGACAATTGGGGCAAGTAATGGCATTTTCTTCATCTAACATATCCATATCTACAAATACGATCTCCCCACACTCGGGACATTCCACTTGGCAGAAATCTATTTCATCTTCATCGTCAAGATCATAGAAATCTTCTTCAATTTCAGCTAAGTCCTCATCAATTACTTCCATGTAATCTTCTAAATCATTTTGGGCCTCAGTTAAACCTTCTAAAACATCTGAGATGTCATCGAGTATATCAACCATATGTAAGATAACCTTTCCCTCATTAGTTGATTCATTTAACCCAAGTCCTTCAGCTAACCCTCTTAAATAGGCTACCTTTTCGTTAATGTAATCCATTATAACCCCTCCTCATGATAAATTTTATTCTAAATTAAAAAACAGGTTACTTTATCTATTATACCACTAAACTCTTTCCATATACTCCCCTGTTCGAGTATCAATACGAATAACATCCCCAATATTCACAAATAGGGGTACGGTTATAGTGGCACCTGTTTCTACAGTAGCTGGTTTATTTGCTCCCGTGGCTGTGTCCCCCTTAAATCCTGGTTCAGTTTCTATGACTTCAAGTTCAACGAAATTAGGTGGCTCCACAGAGAAGGCCTGTCCTTTATGGAATCTTATGACAGCATTCATGTTTTCTTTGATGTACTTTACAGCATCCTCTACTTGGTCCTGATTTAATGGAATTTGCTCATAGTTTTCCAAATCCATAAAATAGTAAAGCTCTCCATCATGGTATAAATATTGCATTTCCTTGGTTTCGATATGAGCTCTAGGATACTTATCATTGGGATTAAAAGTCTTTTCTACCGCTCCCCCAGTTTTTATGTTTTTTATTTTTGTACGAACAAAGGCAGCTCCTTTACCTGGTTTAACATGTTGGAAATCTACGATTGAGTACACCTCACCATCCATCTCAAAAGTTAGCCCTTTTCTAAAATCACCTGCTGATATCATTCTTATCCCTCCATTGTAATTTTCATAAATTCTATTATAAACATAAATTCTATTATAAAGATGCTAGTTTCTCTAATGCCAAAATATATCCTTCTTTACCTAAGCCCGAAATCTGACCAAGGCAGACAGGAGATATCACTGATTTAGCTCTAAAACATTCCCTATTATAAATATTGCTAAGATGTACTTCAATAGTCGGAATTTCTATAGCCTCTATAGCATCTCGTATAGCATAACTGTAATGGGTAAAGGCTGCTGGATTAATGATTATGCCATCATACATATTATGTGCCTTATGTATTTGTTCTATTAATTGGCCTTCACTATTAAATTGAAAAATTTCTACCCTTACTTTTAATTTTGATGATTTTTCTAAAATCTCTCCATTGATATCCTGTAATGTTTCTTTTCCGTATATATGGGGCTTTCTGAAACCTAACAGGTTTAAATTAGGGCCATGCAAAACCATAATCTTCTTCATTAGAATCATCCTCAATATAAAAATTCATTAATATATTACCATATTTTATAAATTATTAGTAGAATTTTTATTATTTTTCTTTTTGGCTTTTACGTCTCTATATATTTTCTTGAAGGTAAGAGCATCTTCTGCCATTGTTCCTTTGGATTCACAAATGATTATAGGATGCATATCCCTTTCAATAATTACCTCCGCCAAAGGATCAAAGTCGGGACCAAATTGATTATCCTGATATGTCCAATGTCTTTTTTCCCCTGCATCAGTAAATTCAATACGACTAAAATGAATATGTATGGCTTTGGTTCTTTCTATGCCTATACCATTCTCAATCATATCTATTGTATCATCAAAATCTTGTTTGTGATTTAAACTTCCTCCATTACGAGCATGAATGTGTCCAAAGTCAATGGTGGGAATTATATTATCCTCTAATTGACATAGCTCCAATATTTCCTCTAGGGTCCCGAGTTGATTTCTTTTTCCCATGGTTTCAGGGCAAAGAGTAATGTCCTCTAGATTATTTTTATAAACTAAATCTAGCACTTCTTGAAAAGTATTCTTTGCAATTTGAAAAGCCTTTTCTCTTGTTAGCTTTCCTCTGGAACCTGGATGGAAAACCACCCTTTTTGCTCCCGTCCATTTAGCTGCTACTAAAGAATCAAGAATATACTTTTTTGATTTTTCTCTCATTTCAGGGTCTGGATTCCCTAAATTTATATAATAAGGAGCGTGTATACTTAAAAATATATTATGTTTTTTTACTTGTTCACCGATTTTTCTACCTGTTTCTTCTTTAAATCTTATCCCCTTTGTACAGGAATACTCATAGGCACCTAATCCTTTATTTTCTAACCACTTAGGCATATCCACGGAGGATTTATAGCCTTCATTATAAAAGGACTCAGAGTTTCCAGCAGGACCAAACTTTATCTTCATATCTACTCCTTTTCATTACTTTTATTTTTTGTCTTGTCTTTTATTGAATATCTATTATATTGATGAATGATCATTTTTGTTAATTCATTTATTTTGAAATTGTCTGTATAGAGAGTTATATCTCCAAAATCATATAATCCCTTTCTTTGTTTAAGCAATTCATTTATCTTTTTTAATGGCTTTTGAGTACCCAACAAAGGTCTATTGCTCTTTCTTTTGGTTCTATAATATATTGTTTTTGATGTGGCCTTTAGACATACTACAAAGGTAGTATGTTTCAGCAAGTCTCTATTTTCCTTTGACAGTACAATACCCCCACCGGTGGCAATTACACAGTTCTTTTTCGTTATTATTTTTTTTAACATTTGATTTTCTAATTCCCTAAAGGATTTTTCCCCCATTGTGGTAAAAATCTCTGCTATGGTCATGCCCATAAATTCCTCGATATATCTATCTGTATCAAGGAATTTATATCCTAATTCTCTAGCTATATTCCTACCGATAGCACTTTTCCCGGTGCCCATAAATCCTATAAGCGAAATGTTGCTTTTCATTTTATTCACATCTTTTCATATGCATATATTCTTCAACCTTATTTTATAAATTATTCTTGTTCTTCAACATCTTGAGCATCATTATCTTTTGCTGTGGAATTAGGCTGAAAAGGATTTGGTCTTCCATAATTATCCTTCAAAAACTTATAATCCACAAACTCTGAATAATTCTGTCCTTGTTTTACTAATCCATAGGCTTTTAACATAAAGGAAGCCGATAATTGATGATTATTCTTATCCTCTTTAGAATTAATTATTTCATATTCAATAATATCTATTTTTCTTCCACATTTTTGTATGGAATCAATATAGTCTTCGATTTCCCCATAGGTCCCCCTGATTTTATGAACAATGGGTATGATGAGTAATTGCTCAGATTTATCCTGAATATTTTGCTTTGCTTCCTCCCCTTCTTGAGAAGTTTCACCTTCTAGTGAGGCCGTTTGCATATTCAGACTTTCCTGCTGTACTCCTGTCTTTTCCACTATGGATAGAATATCTAAATATACCCTAGGAATTTTTATTTGACTTGGGATTGCCTCTTCCACTTTATCTATTTCCTCTTGTAATTGTTTCTCCGTCTTATTAAGACTATCCGATTTTCTAGCCTGTTGTAAACTATTTAATTCTATTGTTTTTTCTTTTAGAGTGGTTTTCGTTTCCTTTATTGCCTCCAGCTTAGGGAGAATTAGAAAATTGATATAACTTCCTATAACAACTACAAATGTGAGGAGACATAACAAAACTTTTTCTCTTTTACTTAGATTCATTGTGATCTCCTCCAAACTGATAGGTGAAGTTAATGGAAAATTTACTTGTACTTTGTCTTTTCTCCTCACCCATACTCTCTCCGTACTGCACATGGTCAAGCATAACATCTTTTACACCTTTTATCTTTGCCAAATTTATCATAAAATCTGCTATTTTATCTGGCTTTGTAGCCTTAGCTGTTAAATTATAATGATTTCCAGTAGGATGGCTAATGCTTTCTAAAGTAATTTCATCAGGCACAGTATTTTTTAATGCAACAAAAAATGCATAGTGATCTTTACTTTCAACCTCTAATTTCCTCAATATAGATTTTCTTCTTTGCAGTATTTCCTTATCAAAAATAACCTGAGACTGAATTTCTTTAAAGGCCTGTAACTCTTGAATTTCTGAATTAATATTAATGATATCTTTATTTAGCTTATAATTCATATAAAACATACCACCGTATGTGACCATCAAAAGAAAAATAAATGTAGTGACCCCTCCTATATACAACTTTCTTTTTTTCTTTTGTTCTCTAACATCGAGACATTCTTTAGGGAGCAGATTCATTTCTTTCATACTTATCTACTCCTTTCTCAACAAAATTCCAAGAATATTGGATAGGTATAATAAATCTTCAGAAAAAGAGGTCTCACTTCCATTTACAGATATATTTCTGTAATTATTGCCTAAAATAGTAGCAATTCTTAAGTTTTCCTGAAAATAATGAGCAATATTTTGTATTTTTGCTCCCCCTCCGATTAAATAAATACGATCTAATGTCTTTTGAGTGCTTCTGGATATAGAGAAATCTATAACCCTCTGTACTTCCATAAGTAAATCCTGTAAATACTGTTTTAAAGGTAGGGGTGTGTCTTTATAGAACTCTTCATCAAGAAATCTTGTATTGGATTTCCATTCCTCGGCAGCTCTCTCATCTATTCCAAGGGTATCTGCAACGATACGGTTAATATCCTTTCCCCCTTTATCTATTACACGATAAAGAAAAACCTTCCCAAATTCTATAATGGTAATAGTGGTATTTTGATGACCTATATCAATAATTCCTATATTTTTATCTATGGTTTCCTCATCTTGGAAATCTTTAATAAATTTTTTTCTCCCGCCGAATAATTTCCCTATACCATTGCATTGTATATCTATTGCATCTATTTTTAGACCTGCCTTTTCAAAGGTATTGATATAAGTCATAATAATAGCTCTAGGTAAGGCAGCGGTCTGTACCTTTACCATAGGAACTTTATCTCCATCCTCAATATCCTTAAGGTATTCGTCTAGCACCGTAAAATCTACAATATAATTTTCCATAGGTTCTGGCAGAAGATGTTCCATCTCATATCTGATGGCCTCTTTTAATTCCTCTTCTTCCATTTTAGGAAGATCAAAATTACGCAATATGGTCATGCTGGAGGAAATAGACACCATGATCTTATGCTTTCTTTTTCCCTTCTTTCTATGAAAACCTTCAATAGATTCAGCAACTTTGGTTTTATGTAATATACGTCCATCAAAAACTGAATCTTCAGGAATGGGTATAATTTCATAGTCATATATTTCTATTTGATGGTTCTTACTCGTCCCTATCACTGCCTTTATATTTTTAGATCCTATATCAAATACCATGCTTTGGTTTGTTTTCCTCATTTTTATCCTCCCACACCTTTCTAGCCTAGACTAGTTTTCTTCCTGGCTATCTATTTCTTTCCAATGGATAACATGTATTGATAGGCCTTTTCCCTGTCCACTACTTTCAAAATTTTGAGGTAAATACTCATTTAATTTTGCTAATATGGAAGGATTATGGTTTAATTTCAACTTCCAATTTTCGTTTTGTATATAAGAATTTAAACACATCATGCTCCCATTAATGGTACTGCTACCACCCGCTACTTGAAATTCAGTGATTTTTAGCTCATTACCAGTAAAAATCAGCATTCCATTAATAATAGACTTGTTTTTAATCTTTAAATTATCGACTTGATCAACAATAATTAATCCATTAAATTGTCCTCCTAGTGTTACACTATCATAATTCTTTATTATTATGATTTGATCCTCCCTAGGGGAAGAAATCTGATGCTCATCTAGCTCTAAATTCTCCTCCTTTGAAGTAACTGGTTTGAATTCTACTACCCTATTGACACCCGATGAATTTTCAGGACCCTCACCAAAATTCCTTTTTAGCCATGAAATATATTGCTCTATATTAAAATTGGACAAATCCATTAACTCCTTGGAAGATGGGGGAAAGTTCTTAGGGTAATTGATATTTTTGTTATGATCTGTAGGATAACTTGGAATAATCTCACCTTTTATGTGCAGGTCTGCCTTCCCATCTTCTTGGGCCGATTCAAAATACAAATTTCCCCAACTTCCTAAAATAGCTTTTTCATAACCCTCTTCTGAATAAATATTGCCTAGTTCCTCTATATGTATGTCTCCTTGGGATAAAATCGCATAATCCTTTAACTTTTGAAGATTTATCCTATGGGTAGGTCTTTGTACCTTTGTCTCAATTGCTCTTACAATGTTTTCCACCTTACCCCAAGATTTAATAGTACGCTCCATTCCACTTCCTTGAATTTTTACCTTGTACTCCCCATCATCCAAGCTAATCCATCGCTCTCCTTCATTCCTATAATTCCAATTATATTCCAGCTCTGCTAAGGTCTCTTCCACTCCAGCTTCTGCTAAAAAATATGCTTTCTCAAAGGTAGAAAAATTGGAAGAGCTTTTATATTCAATAGCTGTAAGGGGTAAAAGAGCTAAACCCAGTATGGATAATATGGTGATTGTTAAAAGAGTAAATACCAATATACCCCCTGATTGGTCTGCTAATCTTTGCATAACCATTCCCCTTACCTCTCAATAATATTTGATCCCACACGAATCCTAGAAGATAATTCCAAGACCTTATCCTTTACTTGGGAAATAATCTTAATATGGAACACATTTTCTTCAATATGATTCAACTCAAATTCCTTGATGTTATCTGCTAACTGGGAAGTACTACCTGAACCTATTGTTCTTAAATTTTCCTCATATACCTTATGTTTCATTATTTTTTTATTTTCCAAAGTATAATAATTATAATACTTTGGAGTTTCTTTGTCTTGTATATACACGATATTATTTTTAAGATAAATTTTATCAGAACTCTTTATCTGACGTTCTATCAACATAAATGTCCATCGACCACTGGAATAACTATCTATCTGCTCATTGGCTGCATCATAGGAGCGGATACTGGTAAAAAACATAGCCTTCACTCCCCCTCCTATTAACCCTAATAGGGCTAGCACTATAAGCAGTTCAATGAGGGTAATGCCCATTTCATTTCGGATTACTTTTTTTGCCTTTACTTTAAGGGAGGTAAATATAGGAAACAAGTTTATCTCCCTCCCCTCTGTTGGCTTCAATAATTTCTATTGTGATAATATATAACTTTTTCCCCTCATGTTTTTGCCCTATAGTTATATTGCTTTTGGGATAGTGGGCTTGTATTTCATTGGCTTTATGGACTAATTTATGCATATCTCGGCTACCCGGAGGTAGAGCAGTAAATTCCTGCTTCAATTCTTCCATGATGTTTTTGATATACACAGTATGTTCTATACTTTTCCTAGAGGCTAAATTGTTATTGAGAGAAACAGTAAATAGACCCATAAGGGCCACTGCCGTAATGCCAATTAAGGCAATAGAGACCAAGACTTCTAATAGGGTAAATCCACCATTTTCCCCTCTTTCCCTAATCATCAATCATTCCCTCTTTCATATATATCCTCCCTGTGCCTATCTGCACGACAATAGTCATGTATTGCCCTTTAGGACTCCTAAGAGTAATATGGCCCCCTACGTTGACTGTACCTATGGGTTTTAAATCTAAGTTTAAATTTCCTAGGTAGGTATTGCTGGTGATTTTTATCCCCGGGGCTAGATCCCTGTATTCCGCAGGGGGATCTCCAGGATAATAAAGTCTTTTAATATAGATTCTACCCGATTGATCATTAATATAGATTCTTCTAGTATATCCGTCCATAATGGCTTCTGTCCGAGCTTTTAATATGGATTGCAAAATAGCCCTAGTCTCATTTTTTAATTGACTTTTATCTATAAAACGCTGGTAGGTAGGTATGCCCACAGCCACTATGGATAGGACAATGCTCAGAATAGCAAAAACGACAATTAGTTCAATAAGAGTAAAGCCCCTGCTTTCCTTTTTCACAGTTTTGTTCTCCTTATAATAAGTTTACATACCACCTTATTATGTCATTGCCAAAGAGCAGTGTTATAAATGCAGCCATAGCTATCCAAGGTCCAAAGGATATTGCATCTTTTCTACTTTTGATTTTTAAAGCCAAAAGTAGCATTCCGAAAAAGCCTCCTAAAACAAAGGACAAAAGAAGAAGCAAAATAATGTTTGTCCAGCCTAAATATAAACCCAAAACTCCAGCAAGTTTCACATCCCCCATACCCATACCCGCTCCACCGGTGAAAAGAAAAAGGATAAACAAAAATCCTCCCCCTATTAATGCTCCTAAAAATGCATTTTTCCATGGGATAAAATTAAGGGAAAAATTGAAAACAAAAAAAGTTGCAAAAATAAATAAATTAATACTATTGGGTATGATGTGATGGTGTATATCAATAAAAGTGATTGCTATAAGAGCTGCCGTTACAAGAAGATAAGGAATAAGTATAAAATGCATTGAATATTTCCAGTAGGTTAAAGAAAATAATATTCCTGTAAATAGTTCTACAAAAGGATATCTAATATCTATGGATTCGCCACAATAGCGACATTTTCCTCTTAAAAACATCCAACTTATTACAGGAAATAGATCTAAAGGTTTAAGTCTGGTGTGACAATGCCCACAGATTGATGGTGGATACGCTATGGACTTGCCTAAAGGGATCCGATAAATACATACATTTAAAAAGCTTCCTATGATAAGTCCCAAAATAAAAATAAGTAAAACCATATATTCCTCCTATAAAAAAACTGCAAGAGCATTCTTGCAGTTTTTATCTATAAATGTGTAAAATATTTCTTCATTCTATTACTCCGACTGTCCACTGCTCTCTTCAGTTTTGGTAAAAGTAACTTTCCCTTCACTATTTATATCAAATTTGCCACCAAATTTCTCAATATTTTCAGAGCTATTAGGGTTTTCATCGATATATTCTTCCTCTAAATCAGAAATACTCTTAGGATATGAATCATTATCCAAATAATATAACTCCACAGCACTTTGTAAAGTTTTTACGGTGGTCTCTACAGCTACTTCCTTAGCCTTACTCGTAGTATTTGTAAATTTAGGCACAATTAAGGCAGCTAACACCCCCAATATAGCCAAAACCACAATAAGTTCTATCAGTGTAAAACCTTGCTGTCTTTGCATCATTTTACGAATTTTCAACATTCTATGTACCCCCTTATTCAATTCTTATGGTGAAATTATTCAACTTAATTCTACTTCCTCTATAGAAGATAATCAAGTTTTTTTCCATATATGTCCTTGGTCGTCTTTATTATTTTTTATCCAATGGCACTATACATATCAAACATGGGAAGAAGCATGGCTAAAACCATAAACCCTACAATTCCCCCTAAAAATACTATGATTATGGGCTCAATCATGGTAGTCATTTGACTAATGGCTGTCTCCACCTCATCATCATAAAAATTTGCTGTTTTTTCCAATACAAAATCTAAACTGCCTGAATCCTCTCCTACTTTAATCATTTGATATACCATGGGTGGGAATATATAGGTATTTCTGATGAGTTCTGCTAAGCTTATCCCCCTACTTACGCCTTCTTCTATATCACATATTTTTTTATGGATAAACTCATTATCAATGACCCGTTTGACGATATCTAGAGCTTGCAATAAATCAACTCCACTACTTAGCAATACACTCATAGTACGGGTAAAACGGGATACAATAACTTTGTTTTGTACCTTGCCCCAAATAGGTATTTTCAGTAAAAGTTTGTCTATATTATATTTTCCTTGGGGAGTCTTCATGTATTTATGCAATATATACTGTGAAAAGAGGATGAGCAAACCGAAAATGTACCAAAATCTACTTAACCCACTGCTTATAAACATGAGTACCCTGGTAGCTAAGGGTAATTCCGCTCCCATGTTGTCAAACATTCCTACAAAGGTAGGCATGACAAAGGTCAAAAGAAATACCACTACCAGTATGGCCACCACAAATACTACTATAGGATAAGTTATAGCAGCTTGTATTTTCTGGTGTGTTTTATTCTCTTTTTCATAATGGATTGCCATTCTCTCCATCACCACATCCAGAGTACCGCTAATCTCTCCTGTCTCCACCATATTCACCAGCAGTGGAGGAAATGCCTTTGGATGGTCAGCCAGGGCCTCTGATACTGGATAACCCTTTTGTATATATTCATATACCTCTGCAATGATTTTTGCAAGTTTCTTATTTTCTATTTGTTTATGAATAATATCCAAACTATCCACCACAGGGATCCCCGATTTTAAGGTAGTGGCAAACTGTCTGCAAAATATAGCCAGATCCCTGGTCTTGATTTCCTTGCGTGCAAATAATTCTTTGGATTTATTTATATTCTGAGGTGTTATTTCAATAGGATAGAAACTATTATTTCTCAATATAAATGCGGCATCCTTTAAAGTGGCTGCTTCTAAAACCCCTTCATTGGTTTTGCCCCTATTGTCTTTAGCTACATATTCAAACTTGGGAATTTTGTTCATCCTCCTTACTAAATGCGAAATCTATTTTTCATGGTTTCTTGATCGATTGAATATAATATCGCATCTTCTTTACTTATTTGTCCTTGGTTATACAAGTTTGTAAGATAATTATCCATGGTAATCATTCCTGCTCGTCCACCAGTTTGAATAGAGGATTGTATTTGAAAGGTTTTGCCTTCTCTAATAATATTTCGAATAGCAGGAGTAGCCTTCATCACTTCCAAAGCTGCAACCCTACCCGATTGATTTTTCCTTTTTAACAGCTGTTGGGAGATTACCCCTTGAATAACCGTAGACAATTGGATTTTTATCTGCTGTTGTTGGTGGGGTGGAAACGCATCAATTATTCTGTCCATGGTTTTGGCAGCGCCTATAGTATGTAAGGTTGATAACACAAGGTGTCCCGTCTCTGCGGCAGTCAAGGCTATCGATATGGTTTCTAAATCCCTCATTTCTCCAATAAGGATCACATCGGGATCCTGGCGCAGGGCCGCCCTTAAGGCCTCAGGATAACTATAAAAATCCTGTCCAATCTCGCGCTGATTTACAATACTGCTTTTATGTCGGTGTAAATATTCTATAGGATCCTCTAGTGTTAAGATATGTTTGCTTTTATTGTGGTTAATCATATCAATTAATGCAGCCAAAGTGGTAGATTTCCCACTCCCTGTAGGACCCGTCACTAAAATTAGCCCTCTATTCCTTTCAGTCAAATCCCCTAAACCTTGAGGTAGATTTAATTGTTCCAAAGTTGGTATGCTGGTGGGAATGAGTCGAAAAGCAATGGCATAACTTCCCCTTTGTCGATAGGCATTTACTCTAAAACGCCCTACACCATGCAATGAATAGGAAAAATCTACCTGTCCCAGTTTTTCCAATTGTTTTTTTTGTGTATCATTCATTATTGCATCGATACTTTTCATGGTGTTTTCGGGGGTAAGTCTATTTTCTCCTATTCTTTTTAAAGCGCCATCAATACGCATAACAGGAGGAACTCCTGTGGTGATATGTAAATCAGAAGCCTTTTGATTTATTGTGCTTTCCAATAATTGAAGAATTTCCAAATTCCTTCCCCCTAATCCTCTAAGAATACAATTTTAACCACTTCTTCAACAGTGGTTAATCCTTGTGTTACTAATTGAATTGCATTTTGAGCCAGGGTTACCATTCCCTGTTCTATAGAAAAGTCCCTTAAGTAATCGCCACTTTTTCTTCCAACAATCATCTCTCTATGATCTTTTCCTATTTTTAGCACCTCATGTATAGCAATTCTACCCTTATAACCTGTATAATTACAAACACCGCAACCTTTCCCCTTATACAAGGTAAAATTTTCTTCCTTGGGAATATTTAAGATTTCCTTTTCCATCTCTGAAGCTAAATATGATGTTTTGCATTTTGTACACACTTTCCTTACCAATCGTTGAGATATAACGCCCGTCAAAGATGTTGAAATCAAATAGGGGGGAATCCCCATATCTATTAACCTATTAATCGTAGATATGGCATCATTGGTATGGATGGTACTTAAAACGAGATGCCCTGTAATAGAAGCCCGAATAGCTATTTCAGCAGTTTCTACGTCTCTTATTTCCCCAATCATAATAATATCTGGATCTTGTCTTAATATAGATCTTAAAGATGTGACAAAAGTTAATCCTGCCTTTGGATTGACCTGTATTTGATTTACTCCATCCAACTTATATTCCACTGGATCTTCGACAGTAACAATGTTATCAGTCTCTGTATTTAGTTCCTTGAGTAGGGTATAAAGAGTAGAGGATTTCCCACTCCCTGTGGGTCCAGTAACCAATATAATCCCCTTGGGGCTTTTAATCATTTTTTCCACCAGTTCTAGTTCTTTTGGAGTAAAGCCTAAATTATCCTTGGAGATAAAGAACTGCATTTGGTCTAAAATTCTAATCACTATCTTCTCGCCAAAAATAGTGGGTAAAACTGAAATTCTTAAATCAATATCTCTATTATCCACATGGACAACTACAGCACCATCCTGTGGCAGCCGTTTCTCTGCAATATTTAAATCACTTATTATCTTCAATCGACTAACTATAGCATTGTGGGTGCGTTTATCCACCTTCATTATTTCATGTAAAACCCCATCCACTCTCATTCTTATCCTAACTCTATCCTCAAAGGCCTCTATATGTATATCACTGGCATTATTCCTAACACCTTGCTCAATAATGGAATTCACCAAACGTACCACCGGCGCATTATTTACTTCATTATAAACCTGTTGCTCTAAATTTTCTTCCCTGATTAAAGCAGAATCCTCACTAAATTCCTTAGCAGCTTTTTGGGCATCTTCTTTATTAAAATATTTTTCAAGTAATCTACTAATTTCATTGCTACTGGCAATAACAGGTACAATGCTCTTCCCTGTTACTAATTGCAAATCATCTAGGGCAATAAGATCTAAAGGATCATTCATAGCCACCACTAAGGAATGGTCACCTTTAAAATAAATAGGGATAACATGATGTCTCTTCCCTAGTATATAAGGAATGGTCTTGACTGCCCTTTCATCAATAAATACAGAACTAAAGTCCACCCGATTTAATCCCATTTGGATTTCTATAGTCTTTAGAACATCCTCCTCGTTAATAATCCTCTCCTCAACAAGAATAGTTCCTAGTTTTTTTCCGTTTTTTCTTTGGATATCTAATACCCTATTTAATTGGACTTTTGTGAGCTTTCCACTTTCTATTAATAAATCTCCAATTTTCTTTTTATTGACCATCGCTATCACCCCCCTCTACGAAAATTATTAATTTAAGATTTTTATTAGTAACATTTCTACAAATCTCCTATAAATCCTCTAAAATAAAAGAATTCAATGCTCTTTTTTGAGGGTTTTCACACTCATTCATCCTTGCCTATTTTTATTCTCTTGTATAATCTATTTTTATCTTTATTTATCCTCGTTTGTTCTGATAATTACTTCCTCAGGATTAAGCAATCTTTTTAATAATCTTTTTTCTATTCGCCTTACAAAAGTGGTCCACCAAAACTCCTGATTGCCTATTGGTTTTACTAATATGGTAAATAATCCTGCTCGATTGCCTCCCAATACATCGGTAAAAATTTGATCTCCTATAACGGCTACTTGTTCTTTTTTAAGTCCTAGGATTTTCACACCCTTGCGAAATGCCCTTGTAAGTGGTTTTAGGGCCTTGTGTATAGCAGGCAAATCCAAATCTTCTTTAAACTCCACTACCCTATCCTCTGTGTTGTTGGAAATAATACATATAGAAAATCCTTCTTCCTTTACTTGATAAAACCATTGTATAAGTCTTTCATCCGCTTTTTTTTTATCCCATTCTACTAAGGTATTATCTAAATCCACCAATAAACCTTTTATATTTCTGCTTTTTAAATCTTGAAAATCCAATTGAAAAATGGAATCTAACATCATATTAGGTTTTAAATTCGCCAACAAATTATCACTTCCTATTTTTTCTTTATTATAGCATATTTCACAAAATAAGCAGCTGCCTCAACGACAGCTGCTTGCTAAAAATTCTTTACTTAATTTTTTTATAGCTCTTTTTTCAATTCTTGATACATATGATCTTGAAATACCAAGCATCTTTGCTATTTCTCTCTGGGTTTTATTTACACCATTGATTAAGCCATATCTCATTTCTAGAATAATTTTTTCTCTATGTTTTAGAACTTTCTCCATAAGCTTATACAATTTGGCAGCCTCAATTTTTAATTCTACTAAATCAAATACTTGATCAGAGTCACTTCCAAGAATATCTATCAGTGTAATTTCATTGCCCTCTTTATCTATTCCTATGGGGTCTTGTAAAGATATCTCATTTTTAATTTTTTGTTCAGACCTTATGGTCATAAGAATTTCATTTTCTATACATCGTGCAGCATAAGTGGCTAGTTTTGTTCCTTTATCCATGTTATAAGTGGATATTCCTTTAATAAGTCCAATTGTACCAATAGAGATAAGATCATCAATATCCTTACCAATGTTATGGTATTTTTTTACAATGTGTGCAACTAAACGTAAATTGTGTTCTACTAGAATATTTCTTGCTTTTTCATCTCCTTGATGATAAAGGAGAAGATATTTTCTTTCGTCCTCCCGTGATAAAGGCTGGGGAAAAGAATTACTATTGCTTACATAGCCAATTAGGAAATACAGATTATTTAATAATGTTGCAATACCAACAAATGCAGCTGGCAACATAAAAATACACCCCCAAAATATTATGTCATTATAATAGTATGTTACTGGAGGGTATATTGTGCCTATATTATTTTAATTTCTCTGTCCCAATTTTAAAATTTTCTCTGCTGCTTCTTGAAAAAGGGGAACAGCTACTTGACTACCACTGCCACCATTTTCGATAAATACAGTCATTGCATACTTTGGTTTACCTACAGGGAAATATCCTGCAAACCATGAATGTGGTTGTATTTGACCCCCTTGTGCAGTTCCAGTTTTCCCTGCTATTCCACCAAGTTCTACAAGATTATAATTTTTAGCAGTTCCTGAAATAGATACTTCTTCTAATAGGGTTTGTAATTGTCTATTAATATCCTCTTCAAATATTTTTTTGCCTTCTGCCTTTTCAAAGGACTTAATGACTTCCCCCTCTGAATCTGATACATCCATTAACATTGTGGGTTCATTAAATATACCTTCATTAGCAATGGTAGCCATTATTTTAGTGGTCATAAGAGGATTCGCCTCTATGACCCCCTGACCTAAGGCCAAATTAAAGATATCCATTTGCCCGGTTATGCTATCGGGTAAAGTATTGCAGGAGTATTTATCCGCCAGTACAAAAGAATCTTTCTTTTTTTCACTATAGGGGGAAAATCCAAATTCTTTAGCTAAATCTATTATTTTATTTCCTTTAATAGTGCCATTGGGATTATATTCAGTAAGTCTGTGGGCTACTTCAAAAAATACCGAGTTACAAGACTGAGCAAAGGCTTCTTTAAAGGTAATATTTCCATGCCCCTCAGTCTTATGACAATGTTTTTCTATCCCTTCAATCATAATAGTGCCGTTACATATAAACTCCTCCTCCAAATCTACTACACCTTCTTCCAAAGCTTTAGCAGCCACAAGGGTTTTTAAAACCGATCCTACAGGAAAAGAATGTAATGATTTGTTGTTCTGGTCCCCCATGGATGCCATACCTAATACTTCGCCATTTTCAATATCCATTACCGTTATGGCTATTCCAGGTAACTTATTGTTTTGCTCTATAGAATGATTATCTTTCAAAAAAGATTCCATAGCCTCTTCGATGTTTTTTTGAATATGATAATCCAATGTTAGTCTAACATTTTTTCCTTGGTTTACATGATCACCATATACATAATAATTATCCTCAGATATTTTTTGACCCCATCCATCTTTGTATTGAGTAATTTTTATTGGGAGTCCTCCATTGAGCTCCTGATCAAATAGTTTTTGAATTCCTGATACACCCTTTAATCCATTTACGGTATTATTTTTATATTGATATTGCAATTGCCCTATAACATGGGAAGCCAGAATATCTTTTTCTATATTAGAAGGGAGAGTTAGGTCTTCCCTTATAAAGTTTTTCCCTGTAAATGGTATGCTATTGCGATCTAAGATCTTCCCCCTAGGATAATATATTTCCATCTCTCTTTGTAATTGACGTTCTACCCTAGAAGTATAATCTGCACTATGCATTATGGATAAATTATAAAGCCTACCTATTAAAACAAACATAAAAATACTAAGCATGAGTCCTAAAAATTTTACTCTATTGTTGAAATAATTTTTCATCAACATAAAAACCCCCCCTGTATGGTATAGGTATATTATTTACCACATACAGAGAGGTTATGCTCCATTAAAATTAGATTTTCTCTTTTTGTTTTCTAAGGATATCCAATGGTTTTACCGGATGGTCCATTTTGATTTTTATGATCTGTTGAGCATGAGGAGCGGAGTCAATGGGATTATTTTCTTCATCCGTCATTTCTGTAATTTCTTGAGAGAAAAAGTCTCTATAGGGCCCCATTACCTCAATCTGATCTCCAATTTCCATTCTATTTCTTTGCTCGATAGTAGCAACACCAGTATCCTCATTATAATCTATTACCAAACCAGCAAAATCATAGTTTCGAATATAGGTGCTGGTTTCATACAGTTGCTCTTTATCACCAGGTCTAGTAAAGTAAAAACCCGTAGTATATTCCCTATGACTTGCCTTAGCTAATTCTTCTAACCATGTAGGATCAAATTCAAAGGTCTCTGGATCTTTGATATAAGCATCAATAGCTTTTCTATAAATAGACACTACTGTAGCAACGTAGTATAAACTTTTCATTCTACCTTCAATTTTAAAGCTGGTTATTCCAGCATTAATAAGGTCGGGAATATGTTCAATCATACATAGATCTTTGGAATTAAAGATATAAGTTCCTCTTTCATCTTCATATACTGGGTAGTATTCACCTGGTCTTTTTTCTTCCACCAAATGATATTGCCAGCGGCAAGGGTGTGCACATGCTCCCCTGTTTGAATCCCTGTTAGCCATATAGTTACTTAATAAACACCTTCCTGAATAAGAGATGCACATAGCTCCATGAATAAAGCCCTCAATTTCCAGGGTATCTGGAGTATTTTCTACTATGGTTTTAATTTCTTTTAATGACAATTCTCGAGCTAGGACAATTCTATTTACTCCAGCATTATGCCAAAAGATGGCACTTTTCCAATTGGTGTTATTGGCTTGGGTGCTAAGGGCTACTGATAAGCCTGGAGCATTCTCCTTTACAATCGTCAAAATACCAGGATCTGCAACAATTACAGCATCCACACCTATTCTATCAATATTTTGAATATATTGGTCTAAGCCCTTTAAATCTCCATTATGGGGAATAATGTTTAATGTGACATATACTTTTTTTCCTCTTTCATGAGCAAAGCGTACTCCTTCTTCCATTTCTTCTAAGGAAAAATTACCTGCTGCTGCTCTTAAACCATAAGCCTTGCCTGCTAAGTATACTGCATCAGCACCATAGGTCAGAGCTATTTTTAGTTTTTCTAGATTGCCCGCTGGGGCTAATAATTCTGGCACCTTCATTTATCTCACTCCTTTTTTATACTCAATGCTACCCCATCTCCAATAGGAATAATACTGGTATGAAGCTGGGGATGATTAGAAATATATTCTAAATATTTTCTCATGCGCTTTACGATAGTAATCTTTCTACGTTTAACCAAAGCATCTGTTGCCACCATACCTCTAAATAGTACATTATCAGAAATTAATAGTCCATCTTTTTTTAATAATTTTAGACTTTTAGATATGAAATCCATATAGTGCCCTTTAGCAGCATCCAAAAAAATACAATCAAAGGCTCCATCTATTTTAGGGAAAATATC
Organism: Irregularibacter muris; assembly: GCF_024622505.1. Classification (NCBI taxonomy): domain Bacteria; kingdom Bacillati; phylum Bacillota; class Clostridia; order Eubacteriales; family Eubacteriaceae; genus Irregularibacter; species Irregularibacter muris. Next base: position 156,563 of record NZ_JANKAS010000002.1, on the reverse strand, counting down.
CTCTGCCTGTCCTTCTAAAACTTCTATCTTATCTTCTAAGCCAGATTTTTTTATATTCTCCTTTGCCAAAGAAACCATTTCTGGATCTCTTTCAATAGTAAGGATATGGCTATCCTCCCCCATGGCCTTTGAAAAGACTATGGCTGAGTATCCAATAGCTGTCCCCACCTCTAGTATATTTTTAGATTTTTGAATCTTTAGTATAAGCGTTAAGAGTTGAGCTACTTCGGGCTGGACAATGGGAACATTATGTTTCTGAGCATATTCTTCTAATTCCTGAATAAAAGGAATAGGCCTTGGCAGAAGTTCACCAATATATTTTTCTATATAATCTTGATTAATATTGTTCACTTAATCACTCCTTTAAATCTTACGGTAATTATATCCTCTAATCTTGGACAAAAGGAATACGTGGTAATTTCCCCCACGTATTCCTTTTATTCATTAGATTTTTTAGAATTTGCAACTTGCTGTTTAGCACGGTTATGCTCATCCAAAGTTTTACTAAAAATATGACTACCATTACTTTGAGCCACATAATATAGATATGGACTGTTTTCTGGATACAATGCGGCTTTTAGGGAAGCTTCTCCTACAGAAGATATAGGGCCTATGGGTAAACCCGGATACTTATAAGTATTATAAGGAGAATCTATTTTTAAATCTGAATAGAGTAATCTAGACTTTCTATCTTCTAGAGCATATTGTACCGTGGCATCACATTGGAGCAACATGTTTATCTCTAGACGATTATAATACACCCCTGCAATCAGAGCTCTTTCTTCCTCCTGCCGTGCCTCTCTCTCTACCAAAGAGGCCATGATAATAATATCGTCTGTAGACATGTCCAATTCTTGGGCTCGCTCATAATATTCATCCTTAAATGCTCTATTGAATCTATTTAACATGGTCTCAATAATCTTTTCCTCAGAGATATCTTTTGAAAATTCATAGGTATCAGGAAATAGATAGCCCTCTAGAGGTTGTTTTCTATCCTTAGGAATTTCCTTCAAAAAAGAATAGTTGTATTGATCTATTTGCTGAGCGGCCTCCAAGAATTTTTCCTTTGTTGTAAGACCTTTTTCTTCTAATCTCTCAGCAATCATTGATAACTCATAGCCTTCGGGAATAGTAACTTTTACTGAGTGGCTAATCACCTCTCCATTAGAAATCCTATGAATAATTTCCTTAGTGGAGGCAGAACTATTTAATGCATAAGTTCCTGATTGTAATTTACCCCGTTTGTTCTCAAGAAATACTGCTGCTTGAAAGGCAAATTTATTTTTTATTATACCTTCCTTTTCCAATAGGGTAGCAATTTTTTCCATAGAATAGCCTTGGGGTATCTCTATTATTTTTTCCTCGCCGTTGGTGGTTACGGGGCCTATCAAGCTATGATAATAAAGGATTGCCCCTCCTATAATAACTACAACTAAAATGAGTAATGTAATCCATGAGCCAAAGATAGGCGTTTTTTTGTTCTTTTTTTTCGTATATATTTGGTTCAATCTATCACACCCCTATATTTTCCTATGTTCTGAACTAATTATATACTCATATAGGCCTTTATGCAAATCAAAAAAATAAGAAGAGGGCGCATTTATCACGCCTACCACAACCTCCTTTTTCAACAAAGAGAAGCGACGACTTTGATTGTTAGATTTCAAAACCGTCGCTTGGTTACTGTATTTTGTTTAAGGCATAATCATTCTGCCACCAAAACAACGTTTGCTGGACAACATCTTTATTATACTCTCAACGTGCCTTGAGATGACAATAATGATGTCGTAAGTAGATATTATCCCCTTGGTGGCAAGGTAATCATATCTTAATCACAAGGTATATATACCCCAAATCTAAGTGAGACTTCAACTTTAATCACTATAATAAATTGTAATCTTAAAAATACTATACTAGCTATAGGCTATTAGGAGTCATCTTTTATTTTAAATACTTCAGCAAAAATACTTATTCTTTCGGCTATAATAGGATCATTTTTAAAATTTCTAATAGTCTTCAATAATTCTGGATTCTCTGTTGCATCTTTCATAAGATGAAATCCAATACACATTGTAGTAATATATGCAGATTCAAAAATATCTTCTAAAATCCATGCATTTTTTAAAAACAATGCTAAATATCCAGCCGTTTCTTTTTGCCCCCAAATAGTATCTATATCGTATCTTTCATCTTTAGTTAAACCATGAGCAATCTTATTTCTTTGTGTTAAAAATAAAATCAATGATTTACGAACATCTTCATTAATTTCATATCTTTCTTCAATCAATTGTATTAATTTCCCAAAAGTAAGTTTGTCTCTCCACAACTGAGTTGCCTCATTAATTGTATAATTGCCATACTTTTTATTACCTACAGCAAAAATAAAAGAACTTGTTATATAATTTTCTATTCTGTGAATTGTAGTCATACAAACTCCAAGCATATGTTCAATTGATTCTCTCATTTCTTCATAATTAACATTTGATATATCAATAGATTTTTCACCAGTTAATTCATATACTTCTTTCATCGCTTTAAGTCCAACTGAGTAAATATGACTAGACGTTATAACAAAATCATTAATGAGGATTTGTTCTTCTTCAATTGTTCTGTACTCTACACCTAATTTTTCTAATAACCATTCTTCTCCATAATAAGGCCATGCAATTAAAGTATCAATATCCAAGTGTTCATTATATTTTTGCTCTTTTGACCACTTACGAAACTTTTTATTAGCAATTTCTTCATATTCATCGGGAACATCCATGATTCTAGTAACTTCTATATCTTCATCAATAAAGCCATTCGTATCTTTTTCAATTCTTCCAGCACTTCTAGAATTTTTTGCAACTACAAAACAATCTTCTAATCCGTCCGAGGCCACCCAATATAATTTCCATTTGCTCATGATATCACCTCATTAAAATAGTTCGGCTTTCAGTATTATGATTTTCATCTTTTCTAAAGTAGACATCCCGTTTCTACGCACATACGTAAAATATGTGTTATTTATTCTTTTCTAAATTGATAATATAATCATTTTCACAATACTATTTGATATGCTTTTTCAGTACTATTCTCAAAACGCCTGCTATAGTTGCGGCATTTAGGTAAGGATGACCATAATGAAAAGTTGTTTTTTCTATCTCTTCTTGAAATGACCTTTTAAATCTTTCCATATTGCCTATTTTTTGTTTTCTCAAATCTTCCTCAAAAGATATACCATATATTGTCTTATATTCTTTAATTCCCTGTAACATCCAAAATGTATCATATAAAGGTGTTCCATATGCACGAATCCAGTCCCACATTATTTCTGGGTCAGTAACATTAGGATTCTCTATGTGGCATCTATGGCACAGCAACACTAAATTCGAAGGAGTATCTTCTCCACCTAAAGAATCTGGTATGATGTGACATCTTTCAAGTGCTACTTTATATCCGCATCTCCAACATCTCTCATGGGCTTCTGCAGCATCAACACTTAAACCACATTCATCAACTCTAGAAAACCAATAATCAACAATCTCCTGTTTTTTAGTTTTAATATTCTTTCTCATACATTTTTCTCCCTTAATAAAATATCTGCCACTATGCTCTAAGGTAGATTAGAATTAGATTACTTAGTTATGGTTCTGACTAATTTCCCTCCATGATAGCAATAATAATTATCTGCATTCATAGATTTAATCTTTTCTAATGAATTTTCGGCTCTACTTAAGTCAAGTGTAAATTGTGGATTTGCAATTACTAATTCACCATCTTCTATAACTGCTGCATCACCTGTTACAATAGAATTAGTCTCTGTTAAAAATAGAGAAATATGGCCTGGCATATGCCCAGGAGTAGATATTACCTGACACCCTCCTGCCCAATCAAAATAATCTCCATCTTTAACTGTAATATCTACATTGACAGGTTTAACTTTTTTTAAAGTTTCACAGAATTCAATTCCAAATGGTTTCTGTGCTTCTGGCATAAACTTTAACATTTCCTCTGCTTGTAACAGTCTAAGTGATTTTCTTTTACCCGAGATATACTCACTCTCTATTTCACTTGAAACTATCTTTATATGTGGATACTTTTCTTTAATTTCATATAATGCTCCCATGTGATCATCATCATGATGGGTAATCAATACTTTCGTCAATGAACTAGGATTTATACCCTTTGCCTTCATTTCAACTTCTAGTAAAGATAAAAAATTAGGATATCCACAATCAACTAAAATAATGTCATTATTATCTATTAATAAAACAGGATGAATGGTTTGTATTTCATTTTTATATTCAAACTTAATATCTAACATTACTATTTCCTTCATTTACTTTTACTCCTTTCAATCTCAACCTTTCTATTAACACTTCCACTATACCATTATATAAATTCCCCATGTTGTCTATAAAACACACCAAAATCGTCTTCATACCACTATTATGTTGGAATTTTTCAAGACTGCCCCTATAATTATTTTATCACGTCACATAATCCTTGATATATGTGACTTATGAAATCCAAAATAGGTTTATATTCGTCCAATATATAAAAGGTGTTCACTAGTTCCGATTACATTGTTGTCTTTACTTAATTTATAACAAATATCTAACCATTTTTTATACTCTTTTTCTTCCAACCTATTGATTTCTTTTTCTTTATAATTAAGGATATTTTCAACACCAGCAAATATTATTTCTTTTAACCCAAAACGATTCATTAATTCCTTTGCTTCCTTTGGGCTAGTAAAATAAGCTTGTGTAAATCCCTTATAGCCATCACTTATTCCATCATCTAAAAACACAAGCAGTTCATCAATAGAATCAATTGGATATAAGTTTTTTAAGTAGTTTTGTATAGGTGCGTAATTTGATATGAATGAAGCAACTATAATGCCATTTGGTTTTAATAGTTTTAATGCTCCTTCGATACAAGCTCTCCTATCCTTTTCATCTATTAAATGGTATAAGGGACCCATCAATAGTATGACTTCATATTTTTGCTCATACTCATCTAGTTCTAAAGCATTTCCATGGATATAATCTTCTAATATTATACCTTTTTCTACTGACTTCTCTTTTGCTACTTCAATATTTCTTTTGGATAAATCTAATAAAGAAACCTTATGTCCCTTTTCAGCTAAGTACATAGCATATCTACCAGGACCTCCTCCTATATCAAATATCTCTAAGTTTTCACCTGTTATATATTCATCTAAATATCTTTTAGTTATGTCAAATTCAACTTTATGCCTTTCTAGTCTATCCCATTCATCATATTTTTCGTCATACCATTGCTCTATTTTGTTCATAAGCTTTCCCCCTTATATTAAACCTTCTGTTTATTTGCAATATTCCACATTTATCTGCTGATGGACATTACATCTTACTACAATATTACCATATTCTGTGAATTAAAGTTCTTAATATTATATTACTTAATTTTCTTTTCTCCTTAAGATGATTTAATCTACAGTCTATGCAGGATTTTTTCTTAATAAAAAATGAAAGCAGCCAGGCTGCTTTCATTTTTTTATACTTCCATAATTATAGGTAATATCATTGGTTTTCTCTTGGTTTGCTCATATAGGAACTGACGAAGTGAATCTCTTATGGCACTCTTTATTGTAGACCATTCAGTAATTTGTTTTTCCTGGCATTTTGATAAAGCATCTTTTACAACGGATTTGGCCTCTTCTATTAAGTCACCAGATTCTCTTACATACACAAAACCTCTGGATATAATATCTGGTCCAGCCACGACTCCGCCCTTATCTTTATTTAAAGTAACCACTACAATAATCAAGCCGTCTTGGGATAAATGTTTACGATCTCTAAGAACGATATTGCCTACATCTCCTACACCTAAGCCATCTACTAGAGTTTGCCCTGCAGGAATTCGTCCAGTTATTTTTGCAGATTCATGATCTATTTCTAGTATTGCACCCGTTTCAGAGACAAAGGTATTTTCCTTAGGCATACCCAAATTTTGAGCTAGCATAGCATGCTGCATTAACATTCTGAATTCACCATGGGCTGGTAAAAAGAATTTTGGTTTTACCAATGTATGAATAAGCTTTAATTCTTCTTGGCAGGCATGACCTGATACATGAACTTCCGCTAATTTTTCATACACTACATTAGCCCCTAATTTAAACAATTGATTAATCACTTGGGCAACTGTTTTTTCATTACCAGGTATGGGCGTTGCAGAAATGATGACAAGATCTCCTTTGGAGATTTCTATCTTTCTGTGTTCCGAAATGGACATTCTACTTAGCCCTGACATTGGCTCTCCCTGACTACCGGTTGTGATAATGACAATTTCACTCTCTGCGTATTTTCCTATGTCATTTACATCGATTAAGGTACCCTCAGGGATGTTTAAATAACCTAATTCTGAAGCTACTGAGACTACATTGACCATACTCCTTCCACTAACTGCTACTTTACGTCCATAATGTACAGCTGCATTGATTACCTGTTGTACCCGATGGACATTCGATGCAAAGGTTGCCACAATGATTCTACTATCCACTCCCTGAAACAAGTCAAAAAATGTTCTTCCTACAGTGCTTTCGGATACAGAATAGCCGGGCCTTTCCACATTGGTGCTATCTGCAATAAGAAGAGTAATCCCTTCCTGACCCAACTCTGCAAATCGGTGTAGGTCAATCACCTGTTCATCTATAGGTGTATAATCTATTTTAAAATCACCGGTGTGTACAACTGTTGCTACTTCACATTTTATTGCTAAAGCTACGCTATCTGCAATACTATGTCCTGTTCGAATAAATTCAACTTTAAATCCTCCCATTTGAACTTCATCTTTGGGTTTCACAATTCTTAAATCGCTACTTCTTAATAACCCATGTTCTTTTAGTTTATTTTCTAAAAGACCTAAAGTCAGCCTTGTACCGTAAACCGGCACATTAACCTCTTTTAAAAGGTAGGGTAATGCTCCAATATGGTCTTCATGTCCATGAGTCAATACTACACTTTTTACCCTATTTTTATTTTTTATTAAATAAGTGAAATCCGGTATGACCAAATCAATACCATACATTTCTTCATCGGGAAAACTCAAACCACAATCCACGATGATAATATCATTTTTGTATTCAAAGATTGTAATGTTTTTTCCAATCTCACCTAGTCCTCCTAGGGGTATTACTTTTAATTTTTCTTTCTGGTTAGCCAAAGCTAAACCTCCTTTCAGTTTACGTCTATTTATAAAATTGGTGTTTCACCACTTTATTTCAGTTCAATATATTCATATTGATAATTGTTTTGATCTACATATTGTTTTTCTCTATATTGGCTTGTCAATATAATAATTTGATGCTGCTTAGATAGATCTTTTAATAATTTCATACTTTCTTCAAATCGTTCATCATCAAAATAGATAAATGGTTCATCTAAAATCATAGGAAGACAAATAGGTTTTGGGGATAATAGCTGTACTAGACTCATTCTCATGGCAAAATAAAACTGACAAAAGGTTCCCCAACTCAACTCATCAATAGAAATGAGTCTTCCACTGTAGGGATCTACCGTCTTTATTTTATATTGTTCATCTATTTTAATAATATGATATTTTTTCGTTATTTTATAGATGGTTTCCTGGATTTGTTTTGTTATAGAGGGTAGCCATCTCGTCTTTTCATCATTTTCTAGTTTTTCAAAAGTTGAAATAGTTATGTCAATTGCCTGGATATTATCTTCCATTTCCTTAATCTTCTTTTCAATAGCAAATATTTCTTCTTCTACCTCTTCCAATGTCATAGGATTCCATTTGGAATTTTTAATCTTTACCTCTAAGTAGACTCTTTCTTCCAATAAGTCTTTCTTCTGCTTTTGAATTTCTTCTAGTTCTAATTCTATAGAATATAAATCTCTACATGAAGGAATAAAGTTTGTTTCCCTATTCACTTCTAAGGCCTTCATCTTATTTTTTAAATCCTCGAAGGAATATTCCTTAGTTTCTTCTTTTAGTCTTTCTTGCAAGCGTTGGAGTTCCTTTAGAGCATCTTGATATTGATTTACCTTATCCAACTGTTCAAATAATGCCTTTGATTTTTTATTCAGATTTTCTTTTCTTAGCAAACCCCATGCACCTAATAGGATACTGAGCAAAACTAAAGGGAGTTGTAGTATTGGATAGGGGAATATCAACCACCATAGGGCAAACAAAATTCCTATGCCTATAAAAGCCCCGCATAATAGGGTGAATTTCCTATTGATGTGGTGATTTTTTTCCCTCTCTCTTTGAATTTTTTCTAAGGAACTTTGTTGAATACTAAAGGGAAAGTTTCTATTTATATATTTTTCTAACTCCTGTTTTTCATATAAAATTTCTTCAATAGTTTTTATTTTATCTCTTAGGTTTTGGCTTTCTAAATACTCTTTATTTAAATAAAGTTTTTGTTCTTTTATTTCTAATCTTTTTTCTTGTTCAACTATTTCTATTAAGAATTCCTGGTCTTGATAATAGCTTTCCCTTTCATTTTCTATATTATATTTTTTTTCGCCCATCTTCCTTAAATTTTCGTAGGCGATGCCTAAAAGACTTCTTTTATTTTTGGGAGTACCTATCTCCTTCTTATCCTTTTCAAGGCTTCCTATAATGTCTCTAATGGTCTTTTGACCTTTCTCTCCCTCTATACTATAGACAACTTTTCCTACTAATTCCTCAAAGATATTCTCCTTATTTTGATATAAAAGTCCTACCATTTCATTTTGTTCGATAAGAACAGTATTTTTAAATGCTCTCTCACTTAATCCTATTTGTTCCTTCATAAATTGCAATTCTTTGCGTATATCTGTAGGAAATAATGTACTAATATCTTCTCCCCTGTCTTCCTTGAAGACACGCACCTCTTCAAAATCGCTATGGAAATTTCTTTCAATACTATAGGAAGTATCGCCCAAGGTATATCGCAAAATCCCTTGATAGGTATAATGATTCCATGGAGAGTATAATTCTTGAACTGGCAAATATATTCTTTTCTTGACTCCATATTTTTTTTGACCATAGAGCATATGAAAAAGAAAATTTCTTAAAGTAGTTTTTCCTGCTTCATTATTCCCAAAAATAATATTAAGGCCTGGGGAAAAATTAAAGGTCTCATCCATAAACTTTCCAAAGCCTTGGATGTGTGCCGCACGAATTTTCATGGTTAATATCCCCCACCTTTTAAAGCTTCAATACCCATCGAAAGTGCTTTCTTGAGTATTTTTCTCCTTTTTTCATCCTTTTCTTCCCTTAATTCCCTTTGTATTTCTAGAATATATGCTGAAACTAAGGTGTTTTCATGAATCAGGCTATCTACATCGTAAGAAGGATCTGTCTGATCTTCAATCTGAATATAATAACATAGTTGGTAAAATTGTTTCTTTAAAAACTCTATATTTAACCCCTTTTCCCAAGTAAAATCACCTTTTAGTACAATATGAAATAAGCTTATTTCGGGAGATAAGGGATTGATTTTCTGTATTATTTTTTCTTTAATTTCCTCTATATGGGCACAGTCGGATATATTTACTTCCATTTGGTGATAACTTCTTTTAGCCATTGGCAAGACATTAATGATATTGTGGCCTTTGGAAATCTCTCCTAAGATTATTCCATGCATTCCTTTTTCATCAAATCCAAGAGGTTCCGGACTTCCTGGATATGCAGCTATTGGGTTTCCATAGGCATTTTTATATATCATAAATTTATGATAATGTCCTAGGGCTATATAATCAAAGCCACTATTGTATAAATCATCTTCATTAAAAGGCAAATACTTGGACTGTTTTGATGGACTATTGGTCACATCACTACCATGTAACAGCAATATATTAATTTCTTCCGTATCTTCACATTGTATCGTTTCTAAGAGAGGTCTTTTTTCTTCTTGATAACCATAACCCATTCCATGAATCCATACCCCTATGTCTTTTAAGTGCACCTTTTGATATTCTGGAGTAAAAATAGTAATATTAAAATTCCATGGAAAACTTTTGTAATAATATACAAGATGATAAGGATCATGATTCCCTGGTAAGATAAATACCCGAGTGTTTTCAAGGGTAGATAACTGATAATTTACATATTGTATAGTCTGTAATTTTACCAGGCGCTGTTCAAATAAATCTCCCGCAATGAACAATAGATCCACCTTTTCCACCTTGGCTACTTCAATAATTTTATCAAAAATCTCTAATAAATCTTTTTTTCTCTCTTGAATGATATCCCTTGGAAGAGCAGAAGCTGTAAATCCATTATCTAAATGCAAATCTGCCGTATGTAAAATCTTTATCTTACGCAATATCCTCTCCCCTTTAACTAGATAGCAGCCATCCTCAGCCTTGCGATACAGAAAAATTTGGTTTCTAACGAGCAAAATGAACTTTTCTACTTCACAAGAAAGCAGCTAGCGCCGTTCTAGTAATATAGGAAAGTTTGATCCTCTACTCGCAAGACGAACTTTACTATATCATAAAAAATAATCCTGCAGCCATCTGCAGGATTATTGCTTTTTCTTGCAATCCTTGCAATAACCAAAAAATTTTAAGGTATGATTCGTAATCTGAAATCCTTTTTTTGTCTGTATTTCTTGTTCTAATTCTTCCAACAAATCCCCTTCCACTTCACTTACCTTGCCGCAGGAAAGACATATGAGATGATGGTGTTGATGATCTTGCTTTGGATCTGCTAATTCATAACGATTACAGCCATCATCAAAATTATGTTTATGAAGAAGACCAATATCTTCAAATAATTGTAATGTTCTATATACGGTTGCCAAACCAATTTCTGGACATTCTTTTTTCACATATTCATATATTTCTTCGGTGCTAAGATGTTCTCCGTCCCGCTCTAAAATCACATTTAATGTATTTCTTCTTTGGGGCGTTAACTTATATCCTTTTTTTCTTAACTCCTCTTTAATATCATTATATTCAAACAAGTAATCACCTGCTTTTTCATTTAATAACTCTTTTCAATTATTAGTTTACACTTTTATCCATTAACTGTCAAGAAGACTATTTCATTCATTTATCTTTTTAAATCAACTCCTGTTGTAAATATTCCCATTCCCAATAAAACATATACAAAAATAAATAAAAGAAAAAGCTACGACCTTTACAAGGTCTACACTAAACAACTTAATTCATAAAAATAGTTTAGATCCCCCATAAACCCCAGGGATATCTAAACTATAAGCATTTCCATATTTTTTATAACAAATAGCTACTCTACTAAGTCATCTATATTGATTTTCATTATCAATAATATATAAAAAATATATCAACGGGGAGATTTAATATATTCATTTATTTGTCAATAAGCATTATCCATTTTGTTAAAATCAATAGACACTTCTTGCTCTATTTTTATATCCTTTTCTTGTACTAAGCATCGATAAGCTTTGACCCATACTCCTTGTTGGTAGGCCTCCTGAAGAGCTTTAGAAAAGTCTTTATCCATTCCCCAATAGGGCATAAAGCTTGAAGCATCATTTCTCTGTATAATGAATACCACTCCTGTTTCAATACCATGGTTTTTAGCCCTTGTCAACTCTTTTACATGTTTGGTTCCTCGTGTAGTAGGTGCATCAGGAAAAAGGGCTATAGAATCCTGTACCAGGTTAACACTTTTTATTTCTATAAGCACCCTTTTTTTGTCCTGGATAAATCCTATATCAAAACGACTATTTCCATAACCTACTTCTCTTTTCAATTGCTCTATACGGGGGAAATCGTCTTCCTTATGATCAGAGAGATATTCAAAATAAATTTGATTTGCTATTCTAGAGTCAATGCATACTAGAATCCCGTCTTTTTCCACGGATATTAAACTATAAGCTGTCTTTTTATGAGGGGCTGGGTGGTATTTTAACAATACCCTTGCCCCTCCTGTTAATAATTCTTTCATTCTTCCTGTATTGGGAACGTGTACTTTATGTACTTCCCCGCTAATCTCCACTTCAGCAATAAATCTATTTACTCTTTTAATAAATTTTCCCTCTACTCTGTTGTTTTCAAATAATTCCATTTCTCTTTTCCTTAACGATGTATTATGGATTTGGCTGCCGTTTTTACTGTTGACAATCCTAGTTTTAAAAAGGATCCATTATCCTTACAAACACTTTCAATAGCTGAAAGAGCATAGTCAATATCTTCATAACTAATCGTAAGAGGTGGTTCAAAACGCACTACATTTGGGTTATTTAAAGTATAGGCAGATATAATATTATGCTTATTTAACAACTCACCAACAATCATAGAGCCCATATAATTTTCAGATATCTGATTCATTTTTCCACCGGTTATTTTGTTGGTAATGCCTTTTTGCTTTTCCTCAAATTCAATCCCTATTAATAAGCCTAGTCCCCTAACATCCCTGATTATAGGGTTCTCTTCTTTTAATTTAGAGAGTTTATCTAATATATATTTCCCCTTTTCCTCTACCTGCTCAATAATATCCTTGGAAAGTAACATTTCTATGGTTGCAGTAGCTGCAGTGGTAGACCAAGTATTGCCTCCAAAGGTTGAAGTGTGTAGAAGGCAATTTTCTATACCTCCATAGGCTTTTTTCCAAAGGTTTTCCGTTGTAATTACTGCACCAATAGGCATGATACCACCACTTAGAGATTTGGCAATACACATTATATCTGGAACCACATTATAATGTTCACAGGCAAACATTTTGCCTGTCCTACCTAGACCAGTCTGTATTTCATCAAATATTAAAAGACAATCATATTGGTTACAAAGATCTCTAACCGCCTGCAAATATCCTTCTGGTGGAAGTACTATACCACCTTCGCCCTGAATAGGTTCAAGAATAAAGGCTGCTACATCCTTAAACTGTAATACTTTTTCCAATTCCTCTATGCTACCAAAGGACACACCATAGGTATTGGGCATAGTTGAACCAAAAGGTTTTCTATATTTTTCTTCTCCCATTACTCCTAGTGCTCCCATAGTTTTGCCATGGAAAGAATGTTGACAAAAAGCTATTTTGTCTTTCCCTGTTGCGATTTTGGCAAGCTTTATTGCCCCTTCCACTGCCTCGGCACCACTATTGCAAAATGAAACTGCACTTAAATTTCCAGGAGCAATAAGGGCCAAATTTGCAGCGGCGGCGGCGGCCATAGGGGGGGTAGTGGATTGCAGAATATTTGGTAAGTTTTTTACTTTTTCTAGTGCCTCTATGATTTCAAAGGGATTATGGCCTAGATTTAATGATCCATATCCTGCAAGGATATCCAGATATTCATTTCCATCTTCATCCCAAACTTTACATTCTTGCGCTCTAACATAGTTGCGATTCATATCCAATAGGGAAAGTAAATTTGCTAAACTACTATTGGCATGATTTTTATACAATTTATAGACTTCCCCTCTATCCATTGTCAATGCCTTATCCACACTAATCATTTTTTTCATCATTGTTCTATCTCCCATGATTCAAAACCTCCTTATTATTATTATTCTCATATATAAAGGGAAAAAGCATATCTAGGATATGCCTTTTTATCTTTTTCTTAATCTTCCATTAAACTTTCATATGCCTCTTGCACTAATTCAAATTCTTCATCGTCCTCTACTGGTACCAATAATTCTTCTCCATGATCATCTTTATCTATTCTAAAGATGTAGGCTATCTCTTCCTCTTCTTCCTCTAAAGGCAGTAGAATTGCATAATCATTTTCATTAACATTCAAAGTCGCAATGACTTCAAATTCTACTTCATTACCATTTTCATCTTTTAGGGCAATGATATTATCCTGATTTTCCACGTTTCTTCACCACCATTTCTTTAGTATCTGTATTTTATTATAGTAAAATCTTCCTGTCAATATACACAAAGTCAATAAATTTTTATGATAAAGAATCTAAATAACTTTGAAGAATGTAAACAGCGGCAAGTTTATCAATAACTTGCTTTCTTTTTTTTCTACTGACATCTGCCGATATCAATGTACGCTCTGCAGCTACAGTGGTTAAACGTTCATCCCAATAAAGGATATCAGGCTTAATCCTCTTTTTTAAAAAGTTTGTAAAATCTTGGACTTTTTGTCCTTGGGGACCTAGGGTACCATTCATGTTTTTTGGTAGTCCAACAACTACAGTTTTAACATCATATTCATCAATATAATCTTTAATTTGGTCTAGATCTTTTTCTAGACTTTCTCTATAAATTGTAGTAACTCCTTGTGCCGTAATACCCAGTAAATCACTGACGGCTACCCCAATTGTTTTTGTCCCTACATCCAAACCTAGTATTCTTATCATATCTTCCTCCCTAGATAACTTTTATACAAAACTGTGGACAATAGGCTCCACAATAACCACATAGTACACATTTTTCTCTATCCACTTGGGCTTTTCCATCTACTACTTTTATGGCATCATGGGTACACTTTCTTTCACAGTTGCCGCAACCCTCACACCAAAAATCCACCAATAATTTTCTTGGTTTCTTATCAATATTATTTTTTATCCAACTAGGGATTGCTTGTCCATTAAAACGATGTACATTATAGAGTACCTCTTCCTCACTTTGCATTCCCACAGCAATAGAATCTAAGGTGTCTAAGCCTAGTATATAATCAAAGCATTTTTCGATATTATGAAGCAAATTTCCCCCTCCTAGGGGTTTCATACCATAAATTCCTTTTCCTTTTCCCTTTGCATAGGCAATTGCCTCTTCCATATCTTCACGACTACCATCGTCTATACCTATTCCATTGATATTAATAATAGGATGAATAATATCTAGCTCTGGTATATCGGCAGCTGCATATACTGCTTCTACTCTATGGGTAGATATTCCCACTGCTCTGATGTTTCCCTTATCCTTCTGCCCTATGAAATATTCCATAGCCTCCCAATGCCCTTGGATAGTCAATAGACTCTCTTGCTCATGGAGCATAAAAATATCGATATAGTCTCTGCCTAGCTGATTTAGTGCCTTTAGGAAGTTCTTTTCTGCTCCTGACTTCTCATAATCATAGGATTTTGTTGATATAATTAATTCTTTTTTACTATATTCCATAGCTTTTTTTATGTGAAAATAGGTATGATATAAATCTGCCGTATCAATAAAATTGACCCCTTCTTCCATTGCCCTAGCAATTATCTTCCCTCCTTCTTCCGGAGATAAATTGGCCTGTAGAGGACCTACTGTCAGGCCGCCAAAGCATAACTTAGATACCTTCATCCCTGTTTTCCCTAATTCATTATATTCCATTTCTACTCCTCACAATCTTTGAAGAACCTCACAATAACTAGTTATTGTGAGGTTCTTGTAACATTATATATAATAGGCTAAAAGATAAATAGATTAAACTGGTCGCCGCTGCAACAACACCAGAATCATTAACCATAAATCCTGTAATACTGGCCACCACTATTCCAGACCAACCAATTGATAAATAAGGATATTTATCAAAAACTTTTTTCAGTTCTTCATAGGGTTTATAAAACAATATAGCAAAAACAATAAGGGAAGTAACTAGTACTTTGCTCCAAATAGTCACCTTAAAAAGCCTTATGTTCATAGAGACTTTTCTAGAGATAATCATAAAGACAGTAACAATTCCTCCTTCTTTTATGGATTGTATTGCCCGAGCAAGATGACTTTGGTTCTCCAATAAAAAAGTATCAATTACTGCCATAATCGCTACAGCTGCAGCCATACCTATAAAGCCAATTAGAATTTGTTTCCAGCTAATTTTAATCTTATACAATCTGAGAAATATAAAAGCGGATGCAGCTGTAGCTGTCAGGGTTCCTCCTACATTAGCTCCCCATTGGGGATATCCTATAGCTATAATTAATAGGGCAAATAACCCTAAGACTCCCCCCTTAGGAACATTAAATAATTCTTTTACTCCTAAGAAAAGTACTAAAGCAGCTCCTACCAATACTCCCATAAACTCATTTCCTATGCCGTAATATCTGGCTCCTATAATTGGATCATATCCAAATAGGGAGGAGCGAATTAGCGGACTACCCATTACGATATCTCCTACAAGTCCTATGGTCATCAAAAGAGAGATCAAAACAATGGGGAGTATAGGGTTATTAAACCTTTTCCCAATATAGTATGTTATCCAACTAATCAGAGCGGTAACTGCAATGACGGCTATAAAGGTATAGGGTAGACTTTTTATCCCTAGCACAGGTAAAAAAAGTAAAACTACAGGAATGACTAGTCCACTTAATAGCAAATTCTTAATGGTGGGATAAAATTTAGAATTAATTTTCCCTTTAAATAAAATCATAATAAGAGCTATAATAAGTAACACAATCTGATAGATGACAAAGGTAGTCAGAACAGGTAGTCTATTATTGGAGATGGCAACAGTATAATCATTTAGTTTTAATAAGGAATCCAAATGATCATGAGCAGGAACTTGTCCTATAGGGTTGCCTACCATATGGTTTTCTTCTATATCTAAGTACTCTAAAATAGTAGGCGCAATATCTACATTACCGATAATTCCTGTTCTTCTTGTGGTACTAGAGGTGAGTAACCCCTTTTCCACGCCCTCACCAAATAAAACAATTGGTGTTAGTTTATACCCCTCTTTGATATCTTCTGTATTGGAAAAAGGAGTTACGATGATTAATAATTTGTTTTCCTTTTCCACTAGAGTTTTTACATCCTCTAAAAACAAATTCATTTCTTGGAGGCTGTCCTCCTTATAGCGTTCGAACATATCCGGAGAAAGATTATCTTTTTCCTCTTCTAACCGAGTGATGTCTCCTGTTTCTATAACAGTGAGCCCAGGAGAATCCTGATTTTTTTCTAATTCTTCATATATTTTAGCATAATTTGTTCTTATGCCTCCAGGGTAGCTTATGTCATCAATCAAGACATCATGGGAAACAATTCCCCTGTCTACTCTCCCCCATTGATCCATTGCAATGAGCACATGGGGGCTTCTGTTTTCCTCACCTATGTCCATATTTCCATAGACTGCGGTTTTACGTCCTGCCTCTTGAATAAGAGTTCCCAACTGACCGGCTACTGCCCCATATTCACCTGCTTCGTTATAGGCAATTAGTCGATTGATTTCTAAATTTACAATTCCATTTTCAGGAGCTTTTTTACCCGTCCTCAAGTGATAAATACTTTGACTTTCAGGTGTTACAGGATAGGCTTGGGAGGTTATCCAATTGCCTTCGGCTCTAGTTCCTGCCCCTATAGTTGCATAAGCCTTTGGAGTAATTGTACTTCCTGCGGTACGGGTATTTAGAAGACCAATTCCACCATGTTCAATTATTTTTTCCATAGCATCCATTTTTAGTAGGTCATTATAATTAACCTGGTTAATAACAATCATAACCACCTGTTTATTCTCAGCTGCTTCTGCTGGAGAAGTCATGGCAGCTATCATGAGAAAGGTACAAATGATGGATATAAATATCCTTCTGAAAAACCTATTTGTCAAATAAATCCTCTCCTATTTCTCTTCTAAATATCTTTTCAGTAACTCTTCTAACAATTCATCTCTTTCCACTTTTCTAATAAGACTACGAGCATTTTTGTGACTAGTAATATATGTAGGATCACCAGAAATGATATATCCCACCAATTGATTTATAGAGTTATATCCTTTCTCATTTAATGCTTGATAAACCTCAGATAGGACATCTCTAACTCTTTGAGATTGATCCTGCTCCATATTGAATTTTATTGTATAATCTTGTTCTTTACTCATAGATAAAGCCTCCTTAGTTATAGTTTCACTCTTATTATATAATGTATTAGAAAGTTTTTCTATATTATTAGGTTTTTTGTATAAAGTCCTATGGACAATATCAATTTCATTATTTCCATATCCCTCCATAATAAAACAGAAAAGGCGTAAAATTACGCCTTTATCCTTTTACTTTTCTAATTGTTGAAGAATAATATCTTTAGATTTTTCTAAAGCTTCAGCTATCTTATCTATTTCTTTCCCTCCGGCTTGCGCCATATCAGGTCTCCCGCCGCCGCCACCACCGGCTACCTTGGCTATTTGACCAATTAACTTTCCTGCATGTATTCCCTTTGGTAATAAATCCTTAGTGGCCATAGCTAAGAAATTTACCTTATCATTTTTTGATGTAGCTAAAATAATTAACCCTGAACCTATTCTATCCTTTAGTTGATCTCCTAGTTTTCTCAATCCATCCATGTCTAATTCATCCTGTCGAGCAATGATTGTAGGAATATCAGATATCTCCGTTTTTGTATTGATTAACTCATCCACTATATTGCCTGCCATTTTGGCTTGAAGTTTTTCTAGTTCTTTTTCTCTATCTTTTAACTCTTTCAATAAACCTTCAATCTTATCTATTAAATAATCAGGCTTAGCTTTCACCCTATGGGCAGATTCTATTAAAATGGTTTCATGATCTTGATAGTATTTTAGAGCACCTTTGCCCGTTAAAGCCTCTATTCTACGTACACCGGCAGCTACCCCACCTTCACTAGTTATTTTAAACAAACCAGCCTGACTAGAATTTGATAAATGTGTTCCTCCACAAAGCTCGATACTGAAGTCCCCTACTTTTACTACTCGCACTTTTTCACCATATTTTTCTCCAAATAGGGCTGTTGCTCCCATTTCCTTTGCCGTTGTGATATCTGTTTCAAGGACCTCTACAGGCAAGCTTTCCAAAATTATTTCATTAACTCTCGCTTCTATTTTCTCCAATTGGCTCTGGGTTACACCTTCATAGTGTTGGAAGTCAAAACGCAGCCTATCAGGTGTCACCAAGGAACCGGCTTGTTCAACATGCTCCCCTAATACTTCTCTTAAAGCCTTGTGCAGCATATGGGTAGTTGTATGATTTCTGGCTGTGTCCATTCTTAATCCTTTATTTACTTTGGCCTTAACGATTTGCCCTACCTCAAGGGTTCCTTCGGATACCTTTCCAAAGTGAAGAATTTTTCCACCATTCCCCTTTTTACAATCTGCGATCCTGATTATACCGGTTTCTGTTTGAATAATGCCCCTATCTCCTGCTTGGCCACCACTTTCAGCATAAAAAGAAGTTTGATCTAAAAGTATAATGACCTGGTCATCCTTGGCAACCTGATCTACAAGATCCTCTTGCTTTGCTATTGCTAGGATTTTTCCCTCAACCTCTAATTGACTATAGCCAACAAACTCTGTAGAAATATTCTGATCAAGGTGCATAAAAGGGTCTTCTTTCCAACTTACAATATCACTTTCTGCCCTTGCCTTTCTAGCTCTTTCCCTTTGTCCTTCCATTTCCTCATGAAAACTCTCTTCCTCAACTTCCATTCCCTCTTCTTCAAGGATTTCTTTTGTTAGATCCAAAGGAAAGCCATAGGTATCATATAATCTGAAGGCCTGGGCACCGGGAATTACCTTGATTCCCTCTTGCTTCATTTGTGTGATAAGATCCTTTAATAGATGGAGCCCTTGGTCTATAGTTTCTTGGAATCTTGCTTCCTCAATAGAAATAATCTTTTCAATAGACTCTTGTTTTTCACCTAATTCACTGTAAGCATCTTTGGAAACTTCGATGACCTTTTGACATACTTTATAAAGGAAAGGCTCTTTAATTCCCAAAAGTTTGCCATGACGTGCAGCCCGTCTCAATAAACGTCTAAGTACATAGCCCCTTCCCTCATTGCTAGGCAAAATTCCATCTCCCACCATAAAGGTAACGCTTCTTATATGATCGGTAATCACTCTAATAGACATATCCACTGCATCATTTTGGCCATATTGAATATTGCCTAAAGAACATACATAGTCCAATACATGCCTTATAGTATCTACTTCAAATAGGGAGCCAACCCCTTGCATAATGGCAGCCATACGTTCTAAACCCATTCCTGTATCAATATTAGGATGAGCCAAAGGATTATAATTGCCTTCCTCGTCCTTATCAAATTGTGTAAATACTAGATTCCAAAACTCAACAAAGCGGTCACAGTCACAGCCTACAGCACAATCCTCTTGACCACAGCCTGCTTCTTCACCTCGATCATAATATAGCTCTGAACAAGGTCCACAAGGTCCTAGTCCAATTTCCCAAAAATTATCCTCCTTGCCCAATCTTACAATTTTATCAGGAGAGACCCCTATTTTTTTAGTCCATATATCAAAGGTTTCCTCATCATTTTCATATATACTTACCCACAGCCTATCCTCAGGTATCTCTAGCTCCTTTGTAATAAATTCCCAAGCCCATTGAGTAGCCTCATCTTTAAAATAATCTCCAAAGGAAAAATTCCCAAGCATTTCAAAAAAAGTTCCATGTCTCGCGGTTTTTCCTACCCTTTCAATATCTGGGGTTCTTATACATTTCTGGCAAGTAGCCACTCTTTTACTTGGTGGTTTTTCTTCTCCAATAAAGTATGGCTTGAGAGGCGCCATTCCTGAGTTAATTAATAATAAACTATTATCATTTCTAGGCACTAATGGTGCGCTAGGTAACCTTAAATGCTGTTTTTTCTCGAAAAAACTCAAAAATCTTTCTCTAATTTCATTTAAACCTAATGCTTGCATTTTACACCCTCCTCTTTAAATAAAAAAATATATATAACAATAAAAAAACTTCTCATCCCAAATAGGGACGAAAAGTCATTCTCGCGGTACCACCCTAGTTATTGATTTAAATTAAATCAATCCCTCATGCAAATAACGGTTGCCCTCCGTTAAGACCTACTGTAATTTCAATCTTAAAGCTCCAAGACTGCTTCTTTTTACCTATCTGGAAACCTTTCAGCCGAGGGTTTCTTCTCTGGGAGAATTCAGTAAAAATACTCCTTCTCTTCCTTGCTTTTTCTAGTATGATTTAGTTGGATTTGATTATATATAAGAACACTTTATTTGTCAATATTTTTCCCCTAATCAACAATATAATTCATCAAATGGGTACCAATTACTTTTATGGTTGCTGTAAAGGGAACGGCTAATATCATGCCCACAACTCCAAAAAAGCTCCCTCCAATGAATAGAGATAGTATAATTGCCACTGGATGTAGCCCTACACTAGATCCAATAATCTTAGGAGAAACAATTCCACTTTCTAATTGCTGAATAATAGCAATTAATATTAAAACCCAAAGAGCTTTAATAGGTTGCTGTATAAAAGCCACAATCATAGCCGGAACAGCTCCAATGACAGGACCAAAATAGGGGATAACATCTACAATTCCTGCAATCAGCCCGATTACCAATGCATATTTAACGTCTAGTAAATATAAACCTATTGCTGTACTGCCCCCTACAAAGGTAGCCACTAAAATTTGTCCTCTAATATAGCTACCCAACACTTTATCTACACTCGTGGAAATTTCTAGTATTTCTGTTCTCCATTTTTGAGGAATAAGTAAAGTTATCCTTCTTTTAAATTCATCTTTATCCTTTAAAAAGTAAAAGGCTAAGATAGGTACAATAATAATATTGAGAAATCGGGAAAAAAAATTGATAACAATACTGGATATTTTTTGTAGAGAATGAATAGCAATATCTTCTATTCGATTTATATTTTGATTTATGATATTATTAATGCTTTCTGGCAATTGGTTTTTACTGGATTCTCTAAAATTCTTAACAATTTTTTGAACTTGTTCTGCATAATCTGGTAAATCAGACACCAGCTTGCTGGTTTCATCTACAATTGTAGGAATTACACTCCAACCCAAAATCACAATTAAACCAATAAATAATAAATAAACCAATAAAACACTATAAAATCTCCCTACACCTTTTTTCTGCACAAAATTGACTAAAGGATTAAGTAAATAGGCAAAGGCAATAGCTATAATAAAAGGACTTAATATAGAAAATAATTGAGCTCTAATTTTCAAAAGGAAATATAAAATTAAAAAAACAATTACATAAAAGAGTCCTAAAAGCCATGTTCTTCTTTTAAATATCATTTTTTAGCCCTCCTTCCCATCTTTCTTATCAAAATATTTCTTTATTCCTCCTGTTTTATCAATTCCCCGCAAATACTTTGCTGATACAATGATTCTTTTCTCTTCAAAAGCCACCTCTTCAGATACAGGAATTTTTAATCTGCCATGAATAAGATCGTCAAAAACCCCCTCAGTTATTTCTAAACTGTGAATTTTTCCATTTTGTACATCAAAGAGGATATCTTCTATAAAGCCAATTTTATTTCCCCTATCATCGATTACTTCCATATGAAAGGGATGAAATTCATCGTCTAAAATACTTTGCACCTCTGGCATCTTTGTAGAAGACATAATTATCCCTTCATTTTTAATGATTACAGCATCCTTACCTATATTATGTATGTCCTTTAACAAAAGAATTTTCGCCCCTTTAAACCAGCCTCCTTCATCTAGCAAAAAACCAAGCACCTTTTTTTTACTTTGACTAAATAGTATATCTTTTATTTTATTTACCTCATTACCTTTCTCTAAAACAATAATGGGTAAATGAATCATTGACTTAGCTTTTTTCAAATTTCTCCTCCTCCCTAAATGCTGTTTCAAAGCAATAAATACCCTTCTATCCTTATTTACAACATAAAATAATAAAAAAGAGAAGCGGCCTTTTAAAAATGAGCCGCTTATTCTTTGATAGATGAATAAAAATTCTATTATTTAGCTTTTTTATCTTGATAATCTTTAACAGCAGCTTTAATGGCTTCCTCCGCCAAAACCGAACAGTGCACTTTAGCAGGTGGAAGTCCATCTAATGCTTCTACCACTGCTCTGTTAGTCAATTGTTGGGCTTCTTCAATGGTCTTTCCTATAATTAATTCAGTGGCAATACTGCTGGTGGCAATTGCTGCACCACATCCAAAGGTTTTGAATTTTACATCTTTAATAACATTATCCTCTACCTTGATGTACATTTTCATAATATCCCCACATTTGGCATTGCCTACTTCTCCAACTCCATCTGCCTCTTTTATTTCTCCTACATTTCTTGGATTTGTAAAATGATCCATTACTTTATCGCTATACATATTATTCTCCCCCTTTTACCTTTTCATACAATGGAGACATTCTTCTTAGCCTATCAATAATAATAGGCAGTTCCTTAAGAACATATTCAATATCCTCTTCTTCAGTATATCTTCCAATGGTCAATCTTAATGAACCATGAGCAATTTCATGGGGCAAGCCAATGGCTAAAAGAACATGGGAAGGATCCAAAGAACCTGATGTGCAGGCTGACCCACTTGAACCACAGATGCCCACCATGTCAAGACTTAACAATAATGCTTCTCCTTCAATGAATTCAAAACTCATATTTACGTTTCCAGGTAGCCTTTTTGTAGGATGCCCATTTAACTTGACATAATCAATATTATCCATAATTCCTTTAATCAATTTATCCCTTAAAAGGATTGTTCTTTCAATGTGATTTTGTAAATTTTCGAGAGCTAACTCAGCTGCAAGTCCAAAACCTACAATACCGGGTACATTTTCTGTTCCTGCTCTTCTTTTTCTCTCTTGAGCACCACCGTGAATAATTGGATCAATCTTTACACCTTTCCTTATATATAGAGCCCCTATTCCTTTTGGTCCATATATTTTATGGGAAGACATAGACATTAAATCAATATTCATATCTTGGACATCAATTTCAATATTTCCCAAGGCTTGTACACCATCTGTATGGAAGTACACCCCATGTTTTTTAGCCATTTCTCCTATTTCTTTAACAGGCTGGATAGTGCCTATTTCATTATTAGCAAATACTATGCTAATTAATATGGTCTTCTCCGTAATAGACTTCTCCAATTCCTCCAGATCAATCAAACCATATTGATCTACTGGGAGATAAGTAATTTCAAAACCATGCTTTTCTAAATACTCACAAACGTGTAACACTGCATGGTGTTCGATTTTTGTGGTAATAATATGGTTCCCTTTTTCTTTTAAGGCCATAGCAATACCCTTTATCGCCCAGTTATCTGATTCTGATCCACTACCCGTAAAAAAAACTTCCTTCGAATCAGCACCAATTAATTTTGCCAATTGTTCTCTAGCTTTCTCCACTACCTTTTTATTTTCCCTTCCATAGGAATAAATGCTAGAAGGATTGCCAAAACCTTCGGTAAAATAGGGCAACATTCCTTCCAAAACCTTTGGATCGGTTGGAGTAGTTGCTGAATAATCAAAATATCTTCTTTTCATTTCATTCACCCCAATTTTTGTCAAATATAGTACATGTAGGCATCTTTATCAAGTTTGTTTTTATAATCTTCTACTAAATCTGCCAATGTTATGTTATCAATTACATTATTAATACTATTGCGAATGTCTTCCCATATTCCTCTAGTCACACATAAGTCTGATTTAGTGCAAGCCCGGGGATCCTTTTCCAAAACACATTCAGTAGGCGCAATGGGTCCTTCCAGAACTCGAATGACATTTCCTACAGTAATCTTCTTAGGTTCATGGGCCAAGTAATACCCTCCTTGGGCTCCCCTAACACTATTGACCAACCCTGCCTTTCTCAAAGTGGCAAAAAGTTGTTCTAAATACGGTTCTGAAATTAATTGTCTATCTGAAATTTCCTTTATAGATATAGGACCTTGACCATATCTTACAGCTAAATCAAACATTGCTGTAACTCCATATCTACCTTTAGTAGAAAGCTTCACTTTCACCAACTCCTTCTTAAATCCCGAGCTGTTAAGTCGGAATTCAAATAAAGAATATCACAGGCTATCTAATATGTCAATATTTTCTGTTAAATAATTAATTAGTTCCTCATACTTTTAAAGAGGATGATTTATATCTATATATAGTATAGACAATTGAAAGAAATAAATTTAGAAAGTTTAATTTGACATTTGTCCACAATACCTCATTATTTTCATGATAAGAATCTTATCCTCCTAACAAAAATTACCACCTTAATTCTTCTTCTAAAACCTTGCAATACTATATTGTTTTAAGTTATTATTAAACATGTAAATATTTTGTATCTAAACTGTAACACATTGCAGCCTGGATACATAAAAAACTAAAAGAAAGCGGTGACCTAAATGAAAAACAGAGTAGTAGCAACAATAGTGTTAGCCTTGGTCGGACTTATGGTATTTGCACCTATGGCTAGTGCACAAATCTTTTATTTCAGTTCTGGAAATAATACATCAGACAACCATATACAACCAATAAAGCTAAGTGCAGGAACAATCGGAAGTTATAAGGGTTTTTTAGATACAAATAATATTTTTTACTTTTTAAATCATAGATTTATCAATAGACCTGTACAACCAAGCAATCCAACAACACCTGAACAACCAAGTAAGCCAGATCCAAAACCCGAACAACCAACAACACCTGAACAGCCAAGCAAGCCAGATCCAAAGCCCGAACAACCAACAACACCTGAACAGCCAAGCAAGCCAGATCCAAAGCCCGAACAACCAACAACACCTGAGCAACCAAGTAAACCAGATCCAAAACCTGAACAACCAACAACACCTGAACAACCAAATAAACCAGATCCAAAACCTGAACAACCAACAACACCTGAACAACCAAATAAACCAGATCCAAAACCACCTGTAAGTGGGGGAACCAATAACACAGTTAATGCTGAAGAATTAAAGATGTTAGAATATGTAAACAGTGAAAGAGCAAAAGCTGGTGTTGCTCCACTACAAATGGATACAGAGGTAGCAAAGGTAGCAGAAATTAAATCTCAAGATATGGTAGACAAAAATTATTTCTCCCATACTTCACCAACCTATGGAAGCCCCTTTGATATGATGAAAAGCTTTGGTATCAAATATAGAACCGCTGGAGAAAATATAGCAAAAAATTCAACCATGCTTAAGGCCCATCAAGCTCTAATGAACTCTGAAGGCCATCGACAAAACATATTAAATCCCAACTATACTCACATGGGAATTGGTATTGTACAAAACAAATCTACATCAGGAATTACCGTTACACAAATGTTTATTGGAAAATAGAAATAATATAAACAGTGAAAAATAATGTAAGCATCACATAGTCCTCATCCTAACGCAAAATGGGAATTATGTGGTGCTTACATTATTTTATAATTATTATATTCTCATTACATATACATATATATGTAATAAACCCATAATTAATGGATAAAAACTTATACTGATACCGTTCTTGATACCAATCTTGAAAGTCAGTAACAACATTGAATATCCCACTCCAAATGAATTTGGAAAACCTATTGCTTAAGATATGGAATTTTTCATGTGGAACTATTGACCTAAGCCCATAATATTTATTCTATAAGGTAGGTGTAATTATGTTAAACAATCAGTCTAAAGCTTATTGTATTACTGATAATTTTCTAAACCTTTGGATCTTTCAATACACATCTAGAAGCGAAATTTTATATGAAGTTTATAACAACCAATATAAAAAAATACACTCAGCAATACTCACTACTGATTGTACTGAAGATTTTTTGCTGGATATAGGGAAAGGAAATGATATCCATCTAGTCCTTAGAAAAAAATCTGGAGAAATACTATATTATTTTTTTAATGGAGCAAAATGGAATATATTAAAACTATTTGATTTAGAAAACTACAAGGATTCCCTTCAGTTACTTTCTTTACATATCCACAAAGATAAGACTCATATTTTATACAGCATACAAAAAGCAACAAATAAATGGTTCTTTATAGATCTATTCTGGGAAAATAATTACTGGAACCAAATTGTTTTTTTTGAAAGTACTACAAAACCGATTAGAGATACGAATGTGAGTATACAAGATGATGAGGGAAATATCTATTTGATTTGTAAATGCTGGAATGAGCAAGAAAGACAACTACAATTATTCCAATTTCATGAAGAAGCTAATCTATGGACTCAAAATATTCTGCCTTTTAAAAAAGGAAATTCCCCTAATATTTGGATCGTAGAAAATAAAATACATCTCTGCTACATTTCGTCAACAGATGGAATATACCGTATTCATTATCTTAGTAAAAATACTTCACCCTTAAATGAGACTCAGTGGGAAAGGAAAATAGAAGTTTATTCTTGCAGCAACAAAATTTATTGTCCCTTTTTTGGGTTAGTGGAAAATAAACTTACCCTTTTCTGGATAGAAGAACAAAAGCTATATTATATACAATCTAATAATATGGGAAAAACATGGGATCCCTCTTGTAAAGTTCTTGCCCATATATCTCAATATAAGCTTTACAGATATTTATCTGAAAAGCAAAATTTTAATAATAAAGCTTTCTATATTTTATTCGATGCACAAAATGGTCGAACCTGCCCCATTTCCTTTTTTTTGAAACAAGAGGATTATAAAAAATTTCAACAAAACGCTTTATCCAATTCTAGTGACTTAAACTTTATTTCTAATACGAATAAAAAAGAGGAGATATTTTTAACAGATCTTGTTCAGATACAAAATGAGAAAATCTTTGAAAATCCTCCTAGTGAACATGCAAAGGTGTATATGAAATCATTAGATGAAATGATTCTAAAATTACATAAAGAGAACAATAGCCTAAACAAACAACAAAACACTTCCTCTGTTTTTAAAAATTCAAATAATCCAATACAAATCAAACCTGAATTTTTAAAAACAATAGTAAAAACAGGCGAAAATATCGGCCCAAAATCCCATACCTTAGAATACACCAACATGGTTCGTGAATTACAGAAAGATACTAAAAATCTAAAAAACGAATTTAACAAAAAAAATACCGCAACAGATCCATTAATAGATTTTAAAACTTTCTTATTGGAAAATCAAAATCAGCTAATGAATGCTTTGAATTCTATCGAAGAAAATTCCTTGTCTTTAAATGAAGTTATAGATGCAGTTGCTTGTATAAAAAAAGATACAGCGTTGATAAAAGAGAAAATAACAACGATTGAAAAGAATGAAAATACTAAAAAAGGTTTTTCACTATTTAAATAATACATGTAAAAATTATTTTAAGGGGCTATATTTAGCCCCTTTCATATGATTTATTTGCCAATCTTTAAGCTATATTTTAAAAACCCCAATTAACAAAGGTCTGCAGCAAAAGCAGAAATTGTTCCTTGGTTGACATTTATAGCTGTTGCCAATGCTACAGTTGCTGTAGCTTCTACTGCTACCCTATATACACAACAATCGTCGTCAAAACAACCATCACAATCACAGATACTAAAGCTTACAGGTATTGAACTTCCTACTGCAAGTGCTAAGCCTTGAGTAAAGTCAAAGGATTGAATTTGTATTTCGTCACCTGAACCACAACGTTTAAATACTCTAAATGTTATCGTTGTCCCAACAGCAATAGCTGCGGAAAAAGTAATAATAGCAGAAAAGTCTATTTTCGTACATGGTCTTTTAAAGCAACACAAATCTGGTACTGACACAGTTGCTACATTTCTAGGCATAACCGTATCTCCTATAGCTATAACCGATATACCGCTAGCCCCACTAATATTATTACATTTAAATACAACTTTATCAGGACTGCAATCTACTTTACGACAACAATCATCCTGTCTATGACATCTAGAAAAACATTTCTCATCATTTTTCTTATTATCTGTTTGATAACCAGGTTGGTAATAAACAGTCATTATTATCTTCTCCTTTCCATCTATACGAATATGAGTTTTAGAATACAAATTAAGCATTCTCTACTAGCAGTATATTAATGTTGATAATTTAGGTACCTAAATTATCAATATTTATTTTGAATTTAATCGT
This sequence comes from Irregularibacter muris, assembly GCF_024622505.1. NCBI lineage: Bacteria > Bacillati > Bacillota > Clostridia > Eubacteriales > Eubacteriaceae > Irregularibacter > Irregularibacter muris. The sequence goes on along the minus strand of NZ_JANKAS010000002.1, from coordinate 127,873 downwards.
TACTTCTCACGATATGGTTTTAAATAGCTAAACATAAACAAGATTTAAAATGCAAAAAATAAGAGCTGCTAGCTCCTCTTATTTTTCACCTCCAAATAAATCCCCGTATTGTAGCGGGAAAAATAATGGGAAAGAATGGTCATCAAAATCATCACAGGCGTTTTCTTGACTAAAGTCTACACTTTGTGGTGGCTCTGGACAGAATCCAAATGTAGGCACTAAAAGTTGCACTTTGCCAACAACTTTTATTACGATGAAAACCCCTACCGCAAAAGTAACTTGACATTTATCTATTATAGGTTCAGCCAATATATTGGAGCTAGTATCTACAACAATATTAAATTCAAATTCATCTCGTGCCTCTGGTACAAACATTACAATATCTTTATATATATCTGGTAAATTTCCTTTTAACGTTGTTCCATCTGCCATGAATATTTCATAAGGTATTCTTAATTCAAATCTAACTCTACTGAAATGTGGTTTATTAGGCATATCACTTTTAATTAGTGTACCTGGTACAATGTAACCTGGTGCAAATTTTATGCATTCAATTGTTCCACTTTCTATTTCAAGTTCTAACTGTGGAAAACACTCTCTGTCCTGATATTGGGAATAGACTTTATCAACTACAATACAATCCACTTCTTTAATGTGATGCATATCGAATTCCATTTTACAATCATCACGATTAAAATTTATATCCCTTTCCATCTTTTTCACTCCTTTTATTTAATAAATCTATTTCTACTTTCATATTATGAATTAAAGAGATCTTTGTGATATTATTTTTATTTTAAATAAAGGAGCGATTATCATGAATAAAAACATTCAAGAATATACCTACATTCAAGATTCATTAAACCAGTCTTTTATCTTTTATGTAGATAAACAACATAATTTAATTTTTAATGAATTAAAGACAGATAATAACTATACCAACACTAAAATAGTAAAGAGTAATGTAGCAGATTTTGCAGCAAATATTGATAAGAATAATAAACTTCATCTGCTTTACTTGCTTAATAGTGGAGAACTAATCTATGCTGTATATTTAAATAAAACCTGGGAGGAAAATGTAGTTAGAAAATTGGACCCTCGATCTAATCGATATAAATATTTGAATTTATTTATACATGAAAGTCATATTAGTATATTTTACGCTTTTACTAATATAATCAATACCAATCTATGGAGTATTGAGCATATAACCAAAGATTCAACTTACTGGTCAAAAAAAACTATTCTTAGTGTTTTCTCTGGAAAAAACTTCACTCCTTTCTATCTGGATAAAGATAAGTTTGGAAATATATTCTTAATCTATAGAGCAAAAGAATATACTACCAACCATATCTACTATACTTTTTATAATATTTTCAATAAAGAATGGGTGAAAGCCCCTGCTAAAATTTCATCTTCTGAAATAGACAATATTTCTCCCTATTTATTTATTGATTCCCGGGATAATATTCATGTTCTTTGGTATAGTTTAGACGATAATGATTACTTACTTACTTATAAACAGCTCTCTCCTATGAGACAAAGCAAATATCATTGGACAGAAATCAATCTGCCTAAAATAACAAATTCCAGCTATCCTCCTATTATGTTTGAAAAAAATAACAAATTATATATTGTATGTATTGGAGAGGATAAAATTCATTGCCTTGTCTCAGAAAATTATGGATTAAATTGGAATTTAGAAAATGAAGTTTCATTAAATGACCGTCCAATTCATCTAATTAAGCATTTTTGTAATATTACCTCTACGAATATCCATAATAAAATCCATCATTGTTATGGTAGTATTAATGATGACCATATTTATTTCTATTTAGGTGAGAATCTTAATGAACAATCTATAACGGATAAAATATCATCATCATTTTTAGAAAATGAACAGCAGGTGAACAGTAATTTAGTAGAGCAAAAGGAACAAATAAATACTCAAAATATTGAAGAGGATCCATTAATGAATTTAAAAAATGATATAGTAGAAAATCAAAATGAACTAATAAATGCTTTGAATTCTATAGAAGAAAACTCCACATCTTTGAAAGAAGTGATAGATACCATTACGAATATCCAAAAAGATATAGAGGTTATTAAAGAAAAAATAACCACTATTGAAAAAAATCAAAATACTAAGAAAAAACTTTTTAATTTTTAAGAAATTATCTATTCAAAAAATATCTTGGTAATTTTTTGAAATGCTCTATTGACTTGCTGTTTTTTCCTCGTAAAATCAAGATCTTTACTCGATATTTGATGTAATCTTTTTTATTTGATAATAATTATCATTTACATTTAGGGATAATTATGTTATTCTAGTTTATAGGCTAGCTGGCACGTCAATATTTAACTTTCATTATTTTAAGGAGGAATACTATTGGCTAGACCTATGGGTCCTAGATTTAAATTATCAAGACATCTTGGTGTTGATGTTTTCGGACACCCTAAGGCATTAAACAGAGGGGTAAAAAAACATAAGCACTCAGAATACGGAGAACAATTATTAGAAAAACAAAAACTAAAGACATACTACGGGTTATTAGAAAAACAGTTTAGAATTTATGTAAATAAATCATTAAAATCTCGTCAAAATCCCGGAGAAGTATTGACTCAAATGTTAGAAATGAGATTAGACAATCTGGTATATAGATTAGGATTTGGCTCATCCTTGAGACAGGCAAGACAAATGGTGGTGCATGGACATATCTTAGTAAACGGCCAGAAAATTGACCGCCCTTCCTTGGCTGTCAATGTAGGAGATGTCATTTCCCTAAAAGAATCTTCCAGAAAAAACGATATTTTTGCGGATAATTTTAAAAATTCAAATACTTTCTTACCTTATCTTGATAAGGATATCGATAATTTTTCTGGCAGACTAACCAGACTGCCTCTAAGGGATGAACTTCCTATAGAGATCATTGATTCAAAGATTATAGAATATTATTCAAAATAATAAAGACAAAAAAGAAGCTAGGCAATTTGCACTAGTTTCTTTTTTGTCCATTAAATCTATACTTTTTTCTTCGTGCCCTGTTTTTTCTCCTTTTGGCTTGTGCATTTCTATTCATAATAATAAATAGAATAGGCAAAGCAAGGATAAATATCCACCAATAGGCTTTGAAAAAACCTTTTTTTCTTATACTTTCCTTTGCCACTAAATTTCCCTTGGCAACTACTTTATCCCCTAAAAAGTAAGTAATTTCCCCCACCTTTTCACCCTTTTCAATAGGAGCTTGGAATTTGCTAGATTGAATCTCTTGATTATCCTCCGACTCTATCTTTTTATTAACTTTTGGAATATCTTCTTTTTTTATTAAGCCTTTTATATCCTTTTCGGTAATGATTTCCATTTCCTTTGGGTCTTTAGGATGGGCATTTTTTATTTTGACTTTTGTAATGATCTCCTCTTTTTGGGCAAAGACGTGATGTTTAAAATTTTCTATGCCGTAGGATAATAATTTAGTAGAATCACCCCATACATCACCTTCAGTACTTTTAAACACGACTGCGATAACATTTACGTCCTCCTTTACTGCCGATGATACTAAACATCTCCCAGCTGACGTAGTTCTACCGGTTTTGATGCCCTGGGCATAGGGGTAAAAATTCCTACTTCCCTGTTGAATTAACTCATTGCTATTTTGCCAGGATCTTTCTTCCTCTTCATTATTTTCTAAGTCCTTAGAGGTCCTGTAGAAAAGCTGAGGAGTTTTCACGATCTTTCTAAAAATTTGATTTTTCATAGCTTCCCTAGAAATCATCGCCATATCCAAGGGAGTAGTATAATGGTCTTCATCATGATAGCCATGGGGATTGACAAAATGTGTATGTTCTGCCCCAATTTCCTTGACTTTTTTATTCATAAGTTGTGCAAATTCTTTTATTGCTTGCTCTTCTGTTAGAGAAGGATTGTTACTTGTCTTTTTTGCAATATGTACAGCTATGGCATTAGCAGCATCATTACCTGAGGGCAACATGAGTCCATAAAGTAGTTGGGATAATGGTAATTTTTGTCCTGCAAATAAATCAGCTCTACTACTATCTTCTGAAATACTTTCTACTTCTTTTCCCAGAGTAACTACCTCATCCAAATCTCCGTATTCAATAGCTAATAAAGCCGTCATAATTTTGGTGGTACTGGCAGGATACATTTTCTTATCCATCTCTTTTTGGAATAAAACCTCTCCAGTTCCCTGTTCTATTAACACTGCGCCTTCTGCACTTACGGTTATTGAGGGCTGGTTGTCCTCTGTTGCCAAAGCTTCTATACCCGTAAAACCAAATAGAAATATGAGTAATAAAATAATGCCTATTGTTCTTTTCAAGTTTTTCTCTCCTTTGTGGTCAAGTAAAATGTTCCTTTATCATTCTATTTGCCCATTTATCATAACATAATATTTTCCCGCAAGAATATTCTCTTATACATTAATAGCTCCACTTCAATAAAAGTTGCATGTTAAACCACCATTTTTTTAGCAGGATAGTATTTGTCGTACCACCTCCAATAAATTTTCTCCTTGGATATCAGCTTCTTTAAAAGCTGCTCCTATTTTAGCGGTTTTACAACCTGCCATCTTTCCCGCTAATATATCTGTATTTCTATCTCCAATCATCCAGCTTTCTCTACTATCAATGGGATATCTATTCAAAAGATCTACTATCATTCCAGGGTTGGGCTTCCGGCAAGGAGAGTCTTTATTAAAATCAGGGCAATACACGATCTCCTCTATTTTACAATAGGGAAATAACTCTTGTTTCAATCTTTGATGGATTCTTTCTAAATCCTCAGGCTTAAAATATCCTCTTTCTATTCCTCCTTGATTGGTCACCACAAATAGGATAAATCCAGATTGATAAGCTAGACTTAGAGCTTCTTTGGCTTCCTGATAAATAATTAAATCCTGTGGTTGATTTACATGTTTTTTATTGTCATTAATGACACCATCTCGATCTAAAAACAATGCCTTGAGCATAAAATCCTACACTCCTTTATCCTTATTTTTACGAATATTTTTCCCTTCATTGAATGTTTTTATCAGTTCTTCCTTCCTTTTTCTACTAAGCTTTCTTACTATTGCTTCTCGCTTCTGGGCTAAACTTCGGGTATCATGCCATTCATAATAAACTAACTCCACTGGCAATTTGCTACGGGTATATTTGGCACCTTTGCCACGATTATGGGTTTGGGTTCTCTTATCAACATCAGTAGTCCAGCCTGTATAATATGTACCATCACTACATTTCACCATGTATGTATAGGGCAATGAAAATCCTCCTTAACTGAATTGGGGTATCTATATTCTCTTTGTATTTTAACAAATAATAAAGGAATGGGAAAATTTTTTCCCATTCCTTTATTATTTTTAGGTTATTTAAATAAATCAACTAACTCTTTAAACACTTCTTTATTAGCCGATATTTTATTTTCATTGCCCAGCACACACAGGTAATTTTCCTTCATGACATCTCCTACCAATTTAAAGGCATCTCTAATATCTTGATCTGTAGTGCCCAACACTTCTTCTCTTTCTTTTCGAATATCTTCGTGGAAAATGTGTCTAATATACCTGGCTGTTGCCACCTCGCCTTTCATGGCATTGGTCAGGGGAGTATCCAATCGACTGACGGTACCAATAATATATTTTCTCATTTCTCTTTCATCTGTACTAAAGTTTTTCAGATATTCCGCCGTGCCATCGTAGGCCTGTAAGCTTTCAATTAGATTTGGATCTCTATAGGAACCTAAAAACATATTGCCGTCTCTGCCTATATTAAAGAAAGCTCCATAGGCTCCTCCCCGCACTCTAATGGTATTCCATAAATAGTCTAAACTCACAATAGTCTTAAGTACCTGCAAAGAGCCATGATAAGAATATCCTAATTTCTTAAAGTTGTATCCCTTGCCCACATATTGGATTTCGCTGGAGGTCATAAACCCTTCATTTTTAGGCGATAACGCAAAGGAATATTGGACAGCCTTATTTTCCTTGTTACTTAAATTATTGATTAAGGTAGGGAGGTGTTTTGTAAAGTTCTCCACATCCTTTTCATCGGTTGTAAGGCTAATTAACAATTGATTTTTATTAAAGATTAATTGAGCTACTTTCGCCAGATTTTCTTTTATCTCTGATTTTTTACCCTCAAAATCACTTTCCAGCCCGCATAAAAATTGATAATAGTCAATCCCCTGTAATCTTTCTAAATAATTACCTATGGGGGAGAAATAAGAATATAGTCTGTTGGCCACTACTGCATGACCCTGGCTTAAAATTCTTCTTTCTAACCTAGATACAGTCTCTTGGATAATCTCCTTTAATCTCTTATCCTCTTCAAACTTTGTCTTTGTAACCATTTCATTGATTAATGAATGTAGTTTTGGAATTTTGTCTACTAAGGCCTTAGAGTTTACTATGAATTTAGGGTAATATTGGTCATCTGTTCCATTTTCCCCAAAGGCTTGAAGACCATATTGTATTCCCCCAGTATGAATGTTTATTTCATTACTTAGATCTTCATAGCTATATTGTTCCGTATCTATCTTACCCAACACCTGAGAAAGTAAGGATGCATAAGGTAATAAGTTTTCTGGTATAGAACTAAGATCAAAATACATGTGTACATAGGCTATGCTATTAGTAAATAAAGGATGTATCAATAAATCAATATCTCTTTCCTTTGTTTCTATTAGAGGCAATTCTTCAGGTTCTGTGTCAATATCTTCTAAAGATAAAAGAGGTATGCTATTTAGATTTTCCTTAGAATCTGGAGTAGTCTGCATTTCACGTAATTTCTTAGTTTCATTAATTAATTGCTCAATTTCTTCTTTGGATAATTGCGCCTTATATTTAACTAGCTTTTTCTGTACTTCTCTTTCCTTTTCCTCGAGTAATCCTTTTTTAGGTTTTACCACCAATAAAGCACTATGAGCATTGTTTAATAGATATTTCTCTATGATCTTTTCAAAATAATCATTTTGTAAAGCTTTCTTAATCTTATTTAGATTTTCTTCATATTCTAAATGCATTGAAGGTTTTTTCCCATATAACCAACTGTCCATGATTTCAATCCCATACATCAATCCCTTAGGATATCCTGCTTCTTCTGCTTCCCTTAAATGAAATTCATTAATATTAATGGCTGCTTCAATAAGTTTTTTATCGATTCCTTCCTTAACCAATTTTTCTAAGGTTTCAAATACGACTTGTTTAAATTTCTCTTTCATACTTTCATTAGAGTTTTTTATAACAATATTGAAGATGGGTTGCAATATACTACCATCATAGGATCCAATAACCTCTTTTCCCAATTGAGCGTCTATTAAAGCCCTTTTTAGAGGTGCAGAATTACTTTGTAAAAGAAGATAATTTAGAATCTCAAAAGCTAAATAAAGTTCCGCATCTGTAGAGTTGCCTACTACAAAACTCAGGCTAAGAAAAGTTTTATCCTCTTCTCTTTCTCCCCTAGATATTGGGTAGTCTATAGTCAACTCTTTAGGTTGTTCAAAGGGCTTTTGCAAAGGAATCTCTGAATCCACTTGAATTTTGTCAAAATCTTTTAAATACTCCTCATTAATAAACTGTAAATGCTTTACTATATCTCCATTTCCATATAAATAAATATAGCTATTCGATGGATGGTAATAGTTTTTATGGAAGGCTAAAAACTGTTCTTGAGTGAGTTCAGGGATAACTTCAGGATCTCCACCAGATTCTACTCCATAAGGAGAATCAGGGAACAAGGCTTCCTGTACTTTTCTAAACAATACAGACTCAGGAGAAGAAAAAGCTCCCTTCATCTCATTATAAACTACCCCTTTATATGTAATCTCATCTTGGGGATCCTCTATTTCATAATGCCATCCTTCTTGTTTCAGAATTTCTGGTTTTTTATAGATATTGGGATAGAGCACAGCATCTAGATATACATCCATCAAATTCAGAAAGTCCTTATCATTCTTACTGGCGATGGGATACATGGTCTTATCAGGAAAAGTCATGGCATTTAAGAAAGTGTTTAACGAGCCTTTAGCCAATTCTACAAAAGGTTCTTTTGTTGGGAATTTTCTGGAACCACATAATACAGAATGTTCTAATATATGAGGTACTCCAGTACTATCTTGGGGGGGTGTTCTAAAACTAATGGAAAAAACTTTATTATCATCCTCATTCTCTATATGATATAATTGAGCACCGCTTTTTTCATGATGAAAAAGTCGTCCTATTCCATTCAACTCTTTTATTTCTTTCTCCTCTAAAAGTGTAAAACCGTGATAAATTTGATTTACTTCTAGTTGCATTTCTCATCTTTCCTTTCTTCATCTTATTCCCTATTCCATTTTATTATAAAACTTTATTTGTCTAAAGTTTCTTACCCTGCTTTAATCATTTTAACCATTTGTAGCCTATTGTATAATAGTTTTCTCTATTCACCTATATTCATTCTCAATAATGGCTATAATTATTGCCATAAAAAGATAAAAGTATCTGCCTAAAGCCCCTTTCTTAAAAATTTTATTCCTGTATATTTTTCTCCTATACTTATAGGCCTCGATAGCTATAGGTTAATTCACTTAAATTTTTTTCTCTAGATAAAATCTTTGTTTTTCCGCAAAATTGGAACCCATTTTTTTCATAAAATTTTCTGGCGTTTTTATTGACATTCATCACAATCAGATTTATTTCTCGTTCACTATCTAGTTTGTCTAAAGCAAAAGAAATCAATTGGCTACCATAGCCCTTATGCAGTGAATCCGGCGAAATATAAATAGAAATTAATTCATTTGTATCGTAGTCAAGAATGAGTACACCCACCGCCTTTTTGTTATGAAAACCAATAAAACAATGATGTCCCTTAAATATATGTTGTTGCAATACATTTTTTTGCCGTCCAGGAGTAAATTTCAAACAAAATTCCTCTGAAACAATTCCTTTATGAGAATACTTCCAGCTTTCAGAAAACACAATGGAAGCAATCTCAATATTAGATTGATTTATTGATTCAATTTTCACTCCTGTTCACCTCATATAATATTCGTCTTTATTCCCCATTATCTCCCTATTATGACATAAAAGAGAAATCATACGCACACTAAATTCTATTTAACTTTTTGAATAGATTAGGATTTCTTATAAGACTTCCCTGTTAAAGAACAAGCATACCATTAGTATCATATTTAAAATTCGGACCCCAAGCGACTTCCCAGTAATAGCCATCCAAGTCAGCAAAATACGCATGATACCCACCCCAAAAGACATCTTGGGGTTCTTTAACTATTTCTGCACCAGCATTTCTAGCTAACGCGATAATCTTATCCACATCTTCTTTTTGTTCAACATTATATGCCAATGTGATTCCAGCAAAGCTATTTGCTATTTTTGGGGGATTATCTTCACTAATGTCTTTTGCTAACAATTCTAAAGGAAATAATTCAAATTTTGTTCCAGGTGTATTAAAGAACACTACATCAGGATTATTTCCTTTTTCATCTGTTTGAAATCCTAACTTATCTCTATAGAACTTTATTGATTTTTCCATGCTTCTTACACCTAAACAAATACACGTAATCTTATTCATTTCCAATTCCTCCTTAATAAGAATTTAATACATCCTATTTAACTACTTGGATAGAAAATATAAACATTATTACTGCTATAAATTCATTCTTAATCTAATCTACAATATTCTATAACTGGGATTTAAAATCCTTTAAAAGATACATTAAAAGCATGTTTTAAACGCAAAAATGCCTTATCCGTTAACTTTTCGTCGTTAGTTTTGTTTTAATTTGCTTTTTCTTTAACTACTTAGCCATCTCTCTCCTGCTACTCTCACTCCCATTGCACCTATGGGTGCTGTAATGATAATTGCTAATACTGCAAGAGCTAAAATTAATTCACCTGATTCTACACCCGCGGCCAAGGGGACGGCGCCAACAGCTGCCTGAACTGTAGCCTTAGGTATATAGGCGATGATACAAAATAGTTTTTCTTGCCAATTGAGGTTTGTTCTTGCTAATGATATTAATACACCAATACTTCTTCCTATAAGCCCTATAATTATAAGAAGTATCCCTTTTAACCCTGCATCCAATGCCACATATATATTTACTTGAGCGCCCACTAGAACAAATAGTAATAATTCAGCAAACACCCAAATTTTATTGAATTTTTCAGATAATCTTTTCGCTACTCCTTGATTTTTTTCAGCTAGGATAAAACCTACAGTCATAACCCCTAATAGTCCAGCTATTGGCACAAAATTCTTCACTACAGTTTCAAATCTAGTTATGAAAATGGATATTGCCAATATAATCAAAACCTTCTTGGTATCTCTTATAGAATATTTTCTAAATATCCTTAATAAAATAAGGGATGCACCCATACCAATACCAATCCCCAATAAGATAGAGAGAGGTATTCGGAATATGGTCATGGCAATATTTACTTTTTCCCCACCATATATTCCTAAAAAGCTGGAAAAAACAGTGATGGCAAATACATCATCAATAGATGCTCCAGCTAATATAAGGGTGGGAATTCCCTTTTTTTCTCCTTTTCTTGCTTCGATAAATCCTAGCATAGAGGGTACGATTACAGCAGGAGATACAGCAGCAACAATAAATCCCAATATACCTCCCTCAATTAACGAAATATCAAAAATATAATGGGCTGCAAAAGCAATGATAAATCCTTCTACTAATCCAGGGATACAACTCATCTTAATAGCAGGTATTCCTACTTGCTTTAGGGTTTCCTTTTTTATTCCAAGGCCCGCTCGTATTAATATAATGATTAGAGCTATTTCTCTTAAATCCGACGATATATTTAAAATATCCTGGCTGAGAATATTCACCCCATGAGGTCCAATTAAAATACCCAATAAAAGCATACCTAATAATCCTGGAATATTAATTTTTTCAAATAATTTATTTAAGGATAATCCTGCTAAGATAACAATACTTAAACTAAGTGCCATAAACATCGTCCCTTTCTATAGTATTTTAATTTTTCTACTGGTTTTACCTAGCTTTACCAAAAAAACTCCTACTTAGAGCATCTTTGATCTAAGTAGGAGCCATTAATTGCGCTATTGCAATGTTTAAAGGCGAGCACCATCGCCTATTTATTTGTGCCCAGAATATGTTTTTATATTTCATATTATAAGACTATTTTTTACGTTTTTCAAGATAATTCTAAATGAATTACTTCTTTTGCTTTTTCAAGAAATTTTGAAGGGACATATAAATCCACTCCTAAATTTGATGAGCCCATATAGATATTTAAAAACCCTCCTGTTCCTTTATGCTTTTTTAATACGGGAATTCCACTATCCTCTAGCTTAGCTTCTATCATATCAGCTGTCATACTATCACTAAGGGATATCAATAATTCTTCACTATTATCCTTATTTAATTCTTGCTCCTCATTTTCTAACTTTTTCACTAAATCTATATCACATTGATCGCACCTTTTTATATCTTTTCTATATTCTGATTTACATTTTGGACACCAGGGCATGTTTGTACCTCCTTCATTTTGTGATAAAAAAACAGGTTTTTATCCTGCTATTCAAAAGATAAAAGTTTCATATCTACACTAACTGTTTTAGAAACTTATGCATCTCCTTACTATTATTAATAATCATCTCTCAACCTATTTTTTAGTATTCAGTCATTTTTTATAGATGACTTCCTTATTTATTATTTATTTCTGTATCTATATTAATTTTCCTTCAATTTTCCGATATTAATTTAGTTTTTTGGTGTTGCTAATTGGTCATGAAAAGAGCTAGAAGATTATCCCTCTAGCTCACAAGTTAATAATATTTACTTGATTTTTATTCTAAATTCATCCTCAATGTTTATAGGGTAATCCCAGATTTTTAGTTCTAATACATCCTGAGCATTTTCTAATGCTTCAAAGGTAAAGGTTAGCTCATAGTTATATTCTCTGTCAGGAAAATGCTCTGGCTCGAAGATTTTCGATATATATCCTTGATGGTGGAAGCTATTATCATAAATTCCTAGTCCATTTTCTGCACTAGACCCTTCTTTATCTTTTATAGCAAACTTTACTCTTACAAAGTTTCCCTCTTGTCTTATTGGTTCATCAATGCTCTCTACCTGCTCTGCTCCTAGGAATTTCATATTTTTATCAAGGGAACTTAACAGTCTATTAGCTTTTACATCAATCTTGATATTTTGATGTTTTTTATCAATAAGGCTTATTCCTTTTCCGACTAAATAGAGCTCTCGAGTATCCTTATAATAGTTGCTTTGAAAAAACATACTCTCCCATTCATCCTTAAAGATGGCTGCATAGGGATCATCGGCTAATCTTTCATATATTTCTCCTTGTTGATCAAGGATAACCAAATCTTTAAAACTCAATATTAGATTAGTGTTTCCCTCATCATCTTGAAAGTCTAGCCTCATCCTTGTGGGATAAATCGATAGTTTTTTTAAATGGATCTTATTGTTTTCAATATCTAATGTTTTGTTGATCACATATTCCTTTGACCCTCCTACTTTTTCTTGGTTAATTTCCATGGCAACTGTCCAAGTGGAATTCATTATTCTTTTATTTTTATAGGAATTATCATTATTTATCCCGTCATATTCCATCATGGATAATTTTATATATAACTTTTTAGGTGTTTTAACATCTGTGGGAATTGAGGTATGGATAATATCACTTATTTTATTCTCAACATAAAATTTTTCCCTTTCTATAATATTAGGATAAGAAATGATGTTAATTTCCTTTCCCTCCTCATTATAAAATTTTATATCCGCTATTTGAATAAAGCTATGATCTTCTAAATCTTCTACTGTATAAAAGATTAGCATCCTTGATTGATCCACTAAAATATCATTTACTGTAAAGGCTAGCCCCTCATGGATATCTGTAGCGTTTATACCCTGAAGATTATTGTGATCAATGGCGTCCTTTATTCCTTTGTCATGATGGATCAGTTCAACAATGACTTCCATTTTTAGTACATGACTCACAAAATCTGCAAAGACGGGAGAAATTCTAATCATTCCAAGGAAAACAAAAATCATGATGCTCGCTATAGTCAGAATTAGTTTTTTCTGCTTCCAAGGAGATTTTATCCCTAAGTAATTATTAAAGGTATCTTTTTGATAGGTTTCGGCTACTTTAATTTTTTTCATAGTTTCATCAAATAAAGCTGCTGGAGGAGTTATTTTCTCTGATTTCATCTCACCAAGTGCCTTTTCTAGTTCTTTTTCCTTCATCATCATTCACCTCCATCATTTTTCGCAATTTTTTCTTAGCTGTGTTCAAACGGGATTTTACAGTTCCCATGGGCAATTTTAGGAGTTCTGCAATCTCTTGATAGGTCATCTCCTGAAAATAAAATAAGATTATGGGGAGCCTGTATTTATCCTCAAGGATTTTTATATAGTTTTTTATTATTTTTTCCTGTTCCTTTTTCTCAACAATATCCTCCATTGGAATGGATAGGGTATAATTGTTTATTACATATTCCTTCTCTTGATTTGTAAAATAATCTTTCACTCTTCCTAACCATCTTTTTTCTTTTCGATATTTATCACGATAGGTATTGATACATATTGTGTAAAGCCATGGTTTAAAATGATTTCTATGATTGTATGTTTCAATATTTTCAATAACCTTTATCCAGGTCTCTTGAAAAAGTTCCTCAGCGGAATTTTTTTCATGAGTTAAGCTATAGGAGAGATGGTAAAGAGAGTTGATATATCTTTTAACAAGCTCTTCTATGGCCTGGGACTCACCTTTTATATATTTTTCAATTAAACACTTATCCTCTTTCAGTATTATCACTTCCTTTCCCTGTCATCTATATTAGACGTCTAAGTTACCATTTTGTTCATTAAATTAATCTTTTATTTTTAAAATAATACATCCTATTTATTGCTATTTTATATTTCACATTAATATATTAAATCCTTCCATAGAACTATAGATCATCCTAAGAGATGTCTTTATTACAAACGTATAATTGCCATAGCACCAAGTGAGTTAACACCTCTCTAGTGAAATAAGAAAAGAGGCAAGAAAAATTCTCACCTCTAAACTTTTATTTTAATAATCTTTTATAAATTACTCCAAATCTTGTATATTCATCTTATCTAGTTCATCGTTTCTTTTTATTTTTCCGCGACAAGCAAAATAGATTGCTAATAAAATGATTGTAGGGATATTAGATAGAAGAAAGGTAGATGCTATCAATCCAAAAATATCCCATGCGCTCATATTTTTAAAAATTACAATAGAAAAGATCATAAGCAAAGAATAAAAGAAACCTATTGCAGGAAAAATTAAGCCCAACCATTTATTTCTATTTTTTGATAAGAAGACTTGTAACCATATAATACCTACAAGAATTAATAATGAGATGGTAAGATTTGCTATAATAGCCATTTATTTTTCCTCCAATTTTGTTTTTTTATATTCACTAATTAAAACTTTTGCAGTATCAAAGTCAATTTTTTCATTTATTGCAAGCCGCTTAATTAAAGAAATATAAGGCTCATTTGCTGTATTTTCATTCATATGGATTTTTTGTATCAACTTATCAAGCCTAAGTCTAACCGTTGGATAGGTAACACCATATTGCTTGGCTATTTCCTTTAAGGACCCAGATGCTAGTATGAATTTTTTGATAAATGATAAATCTTCGTCATCAAGATTTGTCATCCATTCAGGAATAACTTGTATGGTCATCGCAAAACCTCCTTTAATAAAATTAATTATAATGTTTAACTTTATTAAAGTCAATATTTAATGTTTTCTTTAATAAAATAATAGAAAAGTCTAGTTTCGAAAGAACATAGCCAACTTTCCTATTGCATAATAAAGAGTTCATATCAAATATGAACTCCTAATCAAATAATTCTATTTCTAATTTTTCATAAATATCTTGGGTAATCTTATTGGTAATAGGTAATCCCTTCTCCTTCTGCCATTGGTTAAGAGCTCTTTCCATTCCTAAACCATAAACCCCATCAATGGTTCCTTGATAATATCCCAACTGCTCTAGGCGTCTTTGCACGATCATAACATCCTTTCCCCTATCTCCGGGAAGTAATGTTCTAAAACCATTTCCAAAAGATCCATAAGGACCTCCCCTAATGACTACCCTCGTTCCATTAGAAACCAATTCAAATAATTCCTTTACATCCTTATTATTCATTCTGACACATCCAGCTGAAGCGTTGGCACCAATGCTCCCAGGCTTGTTAGTCCCATGTATACCATATTTCCCCCAGGGGACATCTAAGCCCATCCATCTTGCGCCAAATCCTCCTCCCCATGAGGCCTTATGTATGATTGTCCATTCTCCTATAGGTGTTGGTGAACCTGGTTTGCCAGTGGCTATGGGATAAGTTTTAAGGATTGTATTTCCTTTTATCAAATATAGTCTTTTTTCATTTATCTCTATGAGAATTCCTGTTTCATCCTCTTTTAAGTCCATGATCATACTTCGCTCCCAAGCATAGTACTGTGAGTAACTACGGGCTTCTACCTGGGAATGATGTATATTATAAAAGATTGCCGTAAATAATGCCACAAGTATGACGATAAAAAACCACTTTTTCATTTTCACACCTCCACTCTTTACTAATTATATGGAGGTATATAGGGCTTTAAGACTGATATTTAGTTTTTTAAACAAGTTTTTTATTTTAAATATTATCTTTTAAAAAACTATATATTCTAAGGCTTATTCATTTTTCTTTTTAGCCCATATAATAGATAATTACTTCTAAAAAAGGCTTTCTTCTTTAGCATAAACCGTCTTCCATTATCACTTGATTCGCATTGGATAAATTATATTCATTCGTTCAGATTACCTTCCCTGTCAAATTTTTTCCGTAATGCTATTTTAGTGGGTATTATCGATAGGATCATAACAATTAATTCGGTATAAAAAACCCAACCAGGTATTTCTGTATAACTTTTTTTAAATAACAAGACAAAGATTAGGGAAAATACTAGAAGGATAACTCCACTCCATCTCCATACTTTTGCTTGATATTGCTGTGCATATTTCCATGTATTATCATTTCTCATAGCTCTTATTGACCTATATCCATATATCCAATTTATACTCTTAGGGGGATATCTTTTCCATAGAACCCCAAATACAATCATTAAAATTGGAACTGGAATAACCGAAACTAAAACTGGAATAGAAAGTTTCATAATAACCCCTCCTAATTCAATGTATTAATAATTATATCTTCTAAAAATGTATTGAATCACAAATTTTTATGATAACTATAATAGAAATCATCATCTTTACATGATATATTCAAAGCTTAATTTTCCAGATTAGATGATGTTGACCTTCTTCCCAATAATTTTCTAGAAAATACTCAGGTTCACCAAATTTTTTCCTCCATATTTTCTGTGCATTGGAATACCCACTATCTATACAAAACTCTCTGATTCCTTGATATTGTAATTCTTGAATCATAGCATTCAATAGTAAATTACCCATACCCTGTCCTTGGTAATCTGGTCTTACAAAAACTGTACCTACTTCATAAAGATTCTTATATTTTCCATTTGTACAACTATTAATTAGGTCACTGGCCAGTCCATATTCTATTGTACCGACTATACAGCCTCTATCTTCTGCTATTAGGAAATATCTAAGTTTTCCATTGCTCTTTAGATCATTTTCTAAATACTGCTTCTTAGATTCAATTTCTTCCTCTAAGTCATCTACCATCTCTTCTATACCTTCCTTGATAAAGGTATCGACAACTACAGTTTTAAAAAATTCAACTAATTGGTCTTTGTCATCTTCAGTTGGTCTTCTAATCCTAATGTGAATCAATTAAATCCCGCCCTTTAAACACTCTATTCCAGTAAATTTTATTAATTCTACCTATATTGATGAGTACCGTTTTACAATTGTAACATTGACATGCCTAAAATACTATTGTTCATCCTACTTCTCAGTAAATTAGTTTGTTTTATGTTCATTTTTACATGATTTCTATCGCTTGGGAATAAAATCTAATTCCTTTATGCTTGCTTTACCATCCTCAGACTGCAACCAATCAATGATACTTCTAGCACTATGCTCTTTAGGTAGATCACTTCGCACCACAGCATAATAACTATCGGTAAGAGAATATGATCCATCTCCTATGCTTTCTTCAGTGGGGAGTACACCTTCAAAGGCCAGCATCTTTAACTGTTCATCTATCCCTGTAACTTCTCCCATGCTTTTTAAAAAGGTATATAAAGTATATCCAAGTGCATAACTATTTGTTGGTTCACCATCCAATCCACCATTATGATAAAAAGCTACTTGTTCTAACATCCCCTCCATGGTTAGCTCTACATAGTTTTTCTCTATATTTGAGTGCATTTTTTTATCCTTTAAAATAAGATTATCCATCTGGGATTGACTGCCGCTATCTGAATTCCGACAAATCGGCACGAGTTCACGGTTAGGACCACCGAGGTTTGACCAATTGGTGATCCCATAGTCAAGATATATCTTACGTACTTGCTCCATGGTTATATTTTCTGTCTTGTTTTCTTTAGGGGTAATAAATACAAGTGCCTCTGCGGCTATTGGGTAAAACTCAAGTTCTACACCAGCGTCTTCTGCAAGAGCTAGAACATCAGAGGAAGCATAGGGTACAAGGATCATATCCACTTCACCCTCTATTAACAATTTATAAGATGGCACTGTTTTTGATGCTATCTTAGGGAAATGATCGTTTTCATCATATTTATATATAGCCTTATTAATGGCCCTTGCCATTGCAAGTGTTGATGTAGAACCATTAATTTTGGGGTAATTTTCATGAGTAATTCCTAGTTTTTCAGCAGTATCACTCATAAGATTATTAGAAACTTGATTATTAAACTTTGGACTATTATTGACCGTTGAGTTTTCCGATGTGGAATCTGTAGATTTTGAAACATCTGGACTTTTGGTACAAGATACAAATGATAAAGCCATAATAAGTATTAATACGAATAATAATTTTTTCATCCTTATTCTCCTCATAAAATATAAGTTCATCCTCAAATTGTGATCTCATACTGGTCTACATTCAAAGGAATAATTACTGGTTTGCCATCTTTACTTAATAATATCACCATACCTCCCCCATATCTGTCCCAAGTAAATAAATAATTTATACCCTAGCAGACTTTCTCCTTTGTATATAGTGATAAATCTTTTTTCTTTGGCAATCTCTTGCTGCAGCCATACTATCGATGATGGGTAATGAATGGGTCATTCTTATATTCTCTCCCATTTAATAAATCAGCTTCCCTTGGAATCTAGATTCCATAATGAATGATATATTTTCTCTTTTCCTTTGCTTGATTAGCTAATGCAATCAAGGCTGTATATTCTTCTTTATTTTTAGATAGCAAAATACTGATAAAGTCTTCCATGGATTTTGGGGGTATAAGGGTAATTCCATAATAGGCAAGACCTTTTTCTGGCCTTTGCAATGTATGCCAATAACAATCCATATCTAGTAAATCCATCATGACTTCCTCGATAAAAACGTCATGAATCTCAATGCAGTTGTATTTTGGGGGATTATAAGTATCGAAACGGTCATGAAAAAATGGTTTTCTTTGCATAATACCAAATTCATGCTTGGCCACTTTTCTCACACTCCTAAATTCTGATTTATTCTGTTTTTATTTGAATTTTGCACAAATTTATATATTAAAACCCTTTTTCTTCATATAGGAACATGTCCTGGTATTTATTCTTTATCAAGCATATTATTCAGCAGCCGTTGTTTGTTGTTAATCAACAGTGCTGTCACCTTATATCTCTCTGTCTCTTCATAGAAAAATCCCCTTATTTTGTTGTCATCAAAGGATAATACAGAAAAGTCCACCCATTGGCGGACTTCAGCTTTTAGCTTTAACGCAAATCCCCTTTATATTTATCATACTCGGGATTATCTTTTTTATATTTGCTATAGTTAAGATTTGATTGAAATTCATAAACCTCTTCCTCAAAATCACTCTTAGAAGGTTTTTTCATAATCAACCTCCAAAGCTGTTGGATATCATATAAGACTAAACCGACTACAAAAATCCCTAAGAGAACTGTTATTGGTGACCAATACATTTTTTCCCCTCCTTCACTAGCCTACATATATTAGGCATTTGATTTAATCTTTCTTAAAGACTGTGAACCTCCCACGACTAAAGTCGCGAGCTTCTAGCATCACTACTAGAGTTTCCTGCTTCTTGGACCGACCTTACTGCATCGCATTCTCCACAAGCGTTAATTCGGATAGTTCCTACCCTAGGTTTATCATTTGTTATGCTGATGCTAATATTCTAAGTCCTTCTTGTAGTATATTCCTGCTAGCATTTATATCTCTATCGTGATGGCTCCTGCAATTCGTGCAAACCCATTCTCTAACCAAAAGATCCTTGGTTTCTATGTTCTTATATCCACACTCCGAACATAATTGACTTGATGGAAAGAATTTATCAATTTTGATATAATCTCTACCATACCAGTTTGCTTTATATTCTAGCTGTCTAGTAAATTCAGACCAAGATACATCGGATATTGCCTTTGCTAATTTGCGATTCTTAATCATTCCACTCACATTTAAATCTTCACTGACTACAATTTGGTTTTCATTAATAATCTGTGAAGATCGTTTATGTAAAAAATCTTTTCGGGTGTCTGATATCTTTTCGTGAAGCCTTGCTACCTTGACTCTCATCTTGCTTCTATATAGTATAAATATATCCTCTTCCATAAGTAACCTTTCCCATATGTCACCAACCTTTAGAAACATCATAGCATATGGATTTATACCATTCTATACTGCATATGCTTTTTTAACTCATTTTTTTTCAACATATGTCCTCACTAACTCACGACTGAAGTCTCGAGAATGCGTAGCGACAGTTTCAATTTTAATTTTCATCAACCTCAATTGTCTTAATATACTCAATCTCTTCATTCTGATGCATAATCTCACAGAAAACAACTAACTCCTCTTCACCAGTTTCTTGATTTTCACCAATATACTCTATAAATTTCTCGTCTGTAGACATGATCTTCCATTGGTTATCCACTTTTTTGAATATATATTTTTCTATCAATACCTGACTCTTTATAATATCAAGATCTTTTATATCACTAAAGTTATCATTTTCATGATATTCATATAACTTTTTAGCATAAATCGTTGCTTTATCCTTTGCATCATTTAAATATAACCTAGAGAAATCTATTTTTGTGAGCTTTTGTGTTATAACTAGACTAACAACATTTACTTCACTATTTTGATCAACGTGCTTCATCGGATCATCTAAAAATTCTTGATCTATGTCTCCTTTTAAAACTAATCCATAGGGAAACGCTGCTCCTTGATCTTCCCCTATAAAATGTTTCTCCAAATTCTCTGTAATGAATTTCCCTTCAAAAGCTTGTTTATATTCATCAAAGGTCGTGTTTAGAGTAATGAGTTTGTTTTCACTAATTTCTATATTTTTAATCGTGTTTATCATTGCTTTATATTGTAAAGACATATTTGTTCCTCTTGGATTAGTTAATAAATTGATTGACAACAATAATAACACCATACAAATAATTATCACAACCCAAGAAGCAGGTCTTTTATAATGTAAAATATTTTTCACTCGGGATTTTACATTATTTCTCTTGAAAGGAATAGAAGTAAATAATCCGCTTTGCCTTTCTGAAAGAGAAAGTAAAGACTTTGAATAATTAACACAGATGGCCCGATTATATTTTTTTATTACTCTTTCGTCACAGGACATTTCCATATCTTTGACCATAAGCATATAGGAAAGCCAAATAAGTGGATTAAACCAGTGAAGAGTAAGGGCAAGAAACCCTATTAACTTAACCAAATGGTCTTTGCGTCTAATATGAACCTTTTCATGTTCAATAACGTAATCAGCTTCTTGTTGTGAGAAATTTATAGGAATATAGATTCTTGGTTTCATTAATCCAAAAACAAAAGGAGTTTGTATGCGATCGGTTTGAAAGATGTTGTCTTTGACAATAGTAGCTATAGATATTTTTTTCCTCAATCGAATATAAGAAATCATCAGATATAATAATAGGCAAATAACACCAAATAACCAAATAATAGGTATGACGTTTAAAAACCATTCTTTAAGATTCATTTCCTTTTTTATATTATTTGAAATAGCTGGTGTTTCTGTAGGGTTAGGAGAAGTTTTGGTTAATTTATTTGCAGAAGTATCTATCTTTTCTTGCTTTTCTAGTTGTTGGATGTGTGTAATTTGTGATCCTATTTCTACTTTTTTCGGGATAAAGCTTATGTCACTTTCAAAGGATATGGGGCTAACGAGCCGAAAGAGCATAATTATCCAAAGAGCATAGCAAAGTATATTTGGTGCATGAATCTTTTTTAGAACCCATCTCACCCCTATAATAATTATAGCCACATAGCTAGCCGTTAAGCTCATATTTAGGAGAGAAAGAAAAAGATCATTCATGGATAGCCTCCTCTATCATTTTCTTTATCTCCTCTGCTTCTCTTTTCGATAGTTTTTTATCT
This sequence comes from Irregularibacter muris, assembly GCF_024622505.1. NCBI lineage: Bacteria > Bacillati > Bacillota > Clostridia > Eubacteriales > Eubacteriaceae > Irregularibacter > Irregularibacter muris. Next base: position 106,275 of record NZ_JANKAS010000002.1, on the reverse strand, counting down.
TTTAAAAATGTCGCAATGAAGGTTGGAAGTGATCCATCAAAAGATTTTTCTAATAATACTTCACTTTCATATTTTTGGACCTGTTCTTGCTTTACTAGTGCTGTTACTGTAGCCTCTTCATTTTTTACAATACCCCGTTCAGATAGTTTCCGAATAATTGTATAGGTAGTAGATTTCTTCCATCCTAACCTTTTTGAGCAAATCTTTGTTAATTGAGTTGAATTAATAGGTTCTAGCTCCCAAACGATGTCCATAAATTTTTGTTCAGCATCAAATAGTTTAAATTTTTCCATATTCATCCTCCTTATTGGGTTTATTAAAGTAGACCTATTTGTTATTAGTTTATTACGATAAACCCAATAAGTCAAGAATTTTTTCCTTCTTTGTTAGAAAATATGCAATTAAATTCTATCTTCCAGAGCCTAAATCTCCTTTATTTGCAAATCTCTTTTCATATTTATCAAGTACATAATTCAAGGAATCTTCTAAATTAGTATCGGTTTGATTTGCAATGCAAATTAAAGAAAATAATACATCTCCAATTTCACTTTGCCATTCTTCAGTTTTTTTAAAGTTTTTACTACCATAGTCTGTCCCTTTTAAAACTTCTTTTGATAGCTCACCAACTTCAGATGCCAAATCAATTATTCTCATACTAATACCTGAGTCCATATTTTTACTCCTTGTAAACTCTTTCACCATTCCTTGTATTTGAGATAAATTCATTTTCATCTTCCTCTCTATAGAACGATATTCTATTAATGAAACATAATATTAGACTAATCTACATCTAGAGGGGTAACTACTGGCTCACCATCTTTATTTAATAATACTGTCATACCTCCAGAATAGCCATTCCAAGAATATAAATAATTTACACCCGTTTCACTATCTACCATTATCTTACATCCTGATAAAGTTCCTTCTTTATGAATAGTAATAAATCTTTTGTCTTTGGACATTAAAAATCCTCCTCTTTATTTTTACCCTGCTTTATTTAATTTAACAGTTGCAACATAGCCTATAAAGAATGTGCCGTAGTGGGTGCACTAGGTAAATCACTCCTATCATAAATATTTTATTTATTAAATTTTATTAGGATTGTTGAAAATGCTATTATGATAATTAGTAGGGAAATAAGCAAAATATCCATCCATATTGAAAAATTAAAGAATAAACTTATGATTCCATATAAAAATGATATCAACATCATTTTAAGAAATATATTTAAATATGCTTTTGCATATTCTTTTCTTTTTTCACTACCTGCTGACTTTGCTTCCTCATAATTAGGACCACCATTGATCCAATATACATATTCACCCTTATATATTATAAACATTAATATATATAAACTAATAACCATAATAATCAATGAAACTAATGTAGATACTTTTGTAGATAAAATAGACAATCTTTCGATAATGATAATTGCTATAACCGGATATCCAATTAGCCAAGCTATCAATGGTTTATAAGTTTTTTTATATTTCTTATTGTTCAATTTACTTATCCCCTTATACTCTCACAATTTTTAATATTACCTTTTTCTACTAATATACAAAATATAAAGGATGTATAGTACCACTTAGAATAAGATGTCTCCCGCTTTTCTGTGTCTTCCTCCACAACTCAATGTAAATTTTTAAATATTTGGAAATTATTGATTTCTTTTTCTATTCTACATAAATACTTTAAAATCCTCTAGATAATGTTTATATTTCATAAGCAAAATAAAAAAGTAGAGTAACCTTTTATTGCTGTGAAGGTCTCTACTGATTGAATTATTTTTTAATATTTAGAAGGTTTTATTGCTGAATATATTCCACATTTCTCTCCCCCTTATAGAGGTAAAATAAAGGGATTTATAATTTTTGTCAATTTTCCTTTGACATGTAATCTTTAATCTATTTATAATTTATTTTTCTCAATTAACCAATCAGCTTTCAACAAATCCATATACATGACATCTTGAAAATCACCAATCCTACTGTCAAAATATCCTTGCCTACTAATTCCTATTTCCTTAAACCCCAACTTTTTATATAAACTCTGTGCTCTTTTATTATCCACCATCGTCGTTAATTCAATTTTATTAAGATTTAAAAATCTAAATAAATAATCAATAAAATGATACAGTGCATCTTTTCCATAGCCCTTGCCTTGTTCTATGGTTTCACAAATTTTTATACCCAACTCACATTTTTGATTTCTTGCAGACCAGTCTAAATAATTTATTTCACCAATGGGCTTCATATCTTCCTTAGTGCAAATTATAAATCTTTTTCTCTCTAAAAACATGTTAGAGCTTTCAATTTCTTTTAAAATATTCCTGCGAATTGACTCTTTACTTTGGAGGGTACCAAATGGAAGGGCAGCATGTGCCATTATATCTCCATCATTCCACCATTTATACAAATACTCTTCATCCCCTAGTTCCAATTGTCTTATAAGGATGTTTTTTCCTACAATCATGTATTGACCTCCTATATTTACTTGCTCTCTACTCTTCTTTAGTGACAACGCAATATATGAAAAATTCCCACTAAATCAAACCTAATATTATATCGGATATCCCTACTAGAAAATATTTAAAATCCCATTTCTATTCAAGTTCAAGATTATCATTCTGATAATTGATTTTTATTGATAATTTTTCAATAAATTCTTTGTACTTCCAATATCTTAAAAATTCATTATCCATCTAATCTATTTCTTATTTTTCAACTTCCTGGTTATGAAAACTATCATTTCCTTCGGATGGATAACCCCGAATAAAAAAAGTAACAATCCATATATTATTCCACCTAAGGCAATGCTGCTTAAAAGACTAATGGAATTTCTAGCTGTAAATCCTATAATAAGCAGATAAGTATAATAAACCATTCCTCCCATAACAACAGAAGCTAACAAAGGTTTAAATATTAAATTTATTTTATCCATCACAAAATGGGTTTGTCTTTTTAAATAGTGGTAGTTTAATAATGAAGCAATCACATATCCCACAATTGTTCCTATCGTGGCTCCATAAATATTGATGGAGGGCAATGCCGCTAGATAGTAACTAATTACAATTTTAAATCCTGCTCCTATAAATAAATTCCGCACCGATACGATTGGTCTTCCGATACCTTGGATAGATGCTGTAAATATCTGATTGAGGGTCATAAAGATAAGTGCTATAGATAAAAATCTTAAAAGATTCCCTCCATTCTGGATTGCAGGAAAGATAAAGTCAAGAATAGGGTCAGCCAGTATAAATAACCCCATAGAGGCTGGAAAAATCAAGTATAAACCAATCTTCATTCCTGTTTCAAGTCTTTCTTTTATTTCTGAAAACAAGCCTTTTGCATATGCTTCAGATATTGCTGGCACTAAACTAATGGCAATCGCTGTGGCTATAGTAAGGGGAAAATTAATAAGAGTAGTAGCTGCCCCCAGTCTTCCAAAAAGTATGGTGGATATTTCCTCGGAAAATCCTGCTACATTTAATCTTAATTTGAGCATCAATGAGTCTATTAAAGGCATCAATGTTCCCGCCAAGGCTCCAATGGATATGGGTATGGATAGATATAAAACATTCTTGATAATCTTTAGAGTAGATTCCTTTTCACCACTTTTTACCTGCCTTTGGATTCTTTCTTTTATTTGAGGTTTTACTTTTAAATAATATAAAACAATGACAATCAATCCGACAAATGCCCCAGCAGTGGCCCCAAAGGAACCACCTCCAGCCGCATATTCAATTCCTCTGTCGAGTAATGCATAGGCCAATCCCAATCCAAATATTAATCTTCCAAAAGATTCAAATACCTGGGATATAGATGAAGCTGTCATAATCTGCATTCCCTGAAAATATCCCCGAAATACAGACATTAAAGCAACAAAGAAAGGTGCAATTACTAAGCCCATAAGGGGGTAATAGGCTTCCTGTGGCCAAATGGTATTGACTAAAAATCCTGATCCTAGGTAAAGTGCTAAGGAAGTAATAACTCCTAAGAACAGCATAATGACTAGTGCAATCTTAAAAACTCTATGGGCTTCATCATATCTATGTATTGCGATCTTTGCTGAAACTAATGTAGATATAGCAACAGGCAATCCAGTAACAGAAATTGCTAATATTGCAGAATAAAGATGATATGGATAATTATATAAACCATATCCTTGAGCACCAATCATGTTGGTTAAGGGAACCCTAAAGAAAAAGCCTATGAATTTTGACAGTATTCCCGCGACAGCTAAAATGAATGCCCCACCGATAAATGATCTTTTTTTCATCCTATTACCCCTTTACCATTCAATATAATTAATTCTATATAATTTTTAGGGATTATTTATTGATTTGATTCTCTAGATTTTGTATGGATTTTTCTAAATCATTTACTTTATTCTCTATTTTTGCAGTTTTCTTTATCGACTTTAAAACTTTAAAAACCAAATAGAAAAATAGTGCAACAAATCCTATTAAGATCAAAGTATTTGCTATTTGAAATATGATAGTCACCCAACTAATTCCTATATTCATTTCATTCATAGCTTTTTCTCCTAACTTTATAATTTTCAATTTTCATCAACATATGTCCCCACTAACTCACGACTGAAGTCACGAGAATGCGTGGCGACAGTTTCAAATCATTTTAATATTGCTCTATAATATTACCCTATAATTAATGTTATTTTTCAAAATTGATTTCAATTCCTTTATTAATCCTCTAAGTTTTTTAGATTTCCTTCCATGAATATGATAATTTTGTAAATTATATTCTTTGTCTTTACTTCTACATTATACAGTTTTCCCCTTTATTTTTGGAACTTTTCTAAGCAAGTCTTACATACACAAGCCTTTCCCTTTTTGTCCTCAGGGATAATATCAAAAATCTTTTTTGGAAACTTAACTTTGTCACACCAACAGTCCCCTTGCCCGTGTTGACAGTTGTTATCTCCCCCACAAATGGGACATATTCTCTCTTCTTCTTTTACACTCACTTTTTTATCACTCCTTCCTTCTTTTCTACTTATAAAGCCTTACTAATTGAAACCATCCTAATAAAAATTTAATTAATTCAAGTTTTACTTTAATTGACTTGTATATTTTCTATAATAATAGAAAAATCCTAAAAGAGGTAGTACAGTAAATACAAAAGGAATTAGTCCTATGATATATAAAATAAAACTTAAAGTATTATTGAAGAAATTTAAGGCCAAATAACAACTTATTATAAAAAAGATTGTCGTTCCAATAGAATATTTAGAATATCGCCCTAATTCCTCCCTATAAAAATCAACTAAGGTCTCGGTATCCGTATATACAGGCTCTGTTCCTGGTAATGCTCTAAATATTTGAAAGTTAGGATAACACATAACAGGTTCCCACCCAGCATCTGTAAAATATGCGATATAGTCATCATCAGGATTATTTATGGCTGTATAACTAAAAATATAATCCTTTGGCTCTCCTTTTTCAAATTTATAACTAAAGATTTTACTAAACCCACATAGATGATATCCCTCTTTGGCCATTTTCCTAAAAAGTTCCATATCTTTTTCAGGTTGAAATGCTAACCCGTTCCCTATTCTTCTTTTATATTTCATTTTCTCCCCTCCAACATAATTTTTTCAGCTAAATCAATTATTTTTTTACGTCTTTTTATATTTTCTTCTAGTAATAAAAATCCCTTTTCCGTTGCTATATAGACCTTTTTATTGTCCTTATTTGGGATTTCTCTAATTAAATTATATTCCTGCAATTTTTTTAAAGTTGTGTACATAGTTGCTGGGCCAATAACAAACTGACCCTCTGTTTTTTCTTTGATAAACTGCATAATACGATAACCATGTCTAGGCTGCACAAGGGATAATAAAATATAAAAAATATTATCGGTAAGTTCACCGGATTCAAAAGAATTTTTAGATTTCACATAAGTCCCTCCTTTCTATATCAGCTTATGATATATTATATACTAATATATCATAAATGGATACATTTATCCATAAAAAAGAGTACTTTATAAATAGCTTCTCTCTCAACAAAATGGACCTATATTCTATTGATTTTATTTTTATAATGTGTTTCCAAAACTCTTGTACAAAGATAAACAGGAAGCATCTCTTCTGATATCCAATATTAAAATCCATAAAATTGTTTATACTATATAGAGATTATTGAAAATATAGATCCTCTTGTGAAAAAATCTATTTGTGCAAAATATGAATAGCTTAGAAAGAAGGAGCCATGTATGGGAAGACTTACTTATGAAGATATAAAAAATAATAAAGAAATTCAAACTTATATAAGACTAGCAGATCAACTATTGATAGAATTGGGAATTACTAAACATGATATTATTCATGTAACTACGGTGGGGGACACAGCTTCTAATATTCTTAAGGTCCTTGGTTATAGTGAACGAGAAATAGAACTCGCAAAGATCGCTGCCCATATCCATGATATAGGGAATATGGTCAACCGAATAGATCACGCTCAAACAGGAGCTGTTTTATGTTTTGATCTTTTAAAAAGATTAGGGATGGATCCTGAGGAAATTGCTCTAGTAATTTCGGCTATTGGCAATCATGATGAGGGGACTGGCTGCGCTATAAATACAATTTCTGCTGCTCTTATTTTAGGGGACAAATGCGATGTAAGAAGAAGTAGGGTTAGAAACACTGACTTTGCCACCTTTGACATTCATGATAGAGTAAATTATGCTGTGGAACATTCTGAAGTGCGGGTAGATGAAAAAACCAGATCAATTTTATTGGATTTAAGTATTGATACTAGCATTAGTTCTTTACTGGATTATTTTGAAATATTTCTTTCTCGAATGTTGATGTGTAGAAAAGCGGCGGATTTTTTAGATGCAAAATTTGAATTGGTGATGAATAAGGTTAAAATATTATAGAATATAAGGTATGAATCTTTTCTGTTTCAATGGTTTATTCTATAAGAATGTAACAGGCTATTGGCAGATAGCTCCATAATATTTTCCATTTGATGCTTTATACTACATCAATAATGTCTCTTAAAAATTTATCCTCTTATGTTAAAATTTCTATGCAATGAAACAAATTCCTTTAAAATACAATAAAAAACTATCAATATTTTCATTGATAGTTTTTTATGACTAGAATAAACCATTAAGGTTTCCATAATATATTATCTGTTAACGATTATCACTTGATTGTAGGAATTGAGATGAATGGTATATAGAAATACAAGGAGAGCGACTATCAATAGACAGCCCATTGCAATACTTTTGTATTTTTTCATCTTATTGATAATTGCCACCTCCTTGTTTATCATCTAGGATTTGTGATTAGACTAAGGAATAGCTGAGTATTACTTTGAATAGATCTCCATCTATTTGCACATCAAAGTTCCCACCGCTTACATTGGTGAAGCTTTCCGCTATGGATAGACCTAATCCGCTACCCTCAGTACTTCGAGATTTATCTCCCCGGTTGAATCTTTGAAGAATTTCTTCTGGAGTAAAGTCCATCTCATATCCCGCTGTATTTTTAATGGTTGCTATGGCTTTTCCTGCTATTTCTTCCAGTTCCACATAGACTCTGGTGCCTTTATGGGAATATTTCAATGCATTATCTAAGACATTTTGAAAAACTCTATACAATTTTTTGCCATCGGATACAACATTTACAGCTTTATCTGGAAGTTTGGTTTTGATTTGTAATCCTGATTTTTCTATTTCATCCTCCATATCCCCTAAGGTTTGCTCTATTAGCTTCTTCATATCTAGGGTTTCTAAATCAAGGTGGATATCTCCACTGGTACTTTTGGCAAGATCAAAGAGATCGGCTACAATTTGCTTTAATCTATTGGACTTTTCAGATAAGATTTTTACATAATCCCTTGCTGATTGGGACAAATCCTCTTCCTTGGATAGTAAATCTACATAACTGATAATAGAGGTTAAGGGAGTTTTTAGATCATGGGAAACATTGGTGACTAAATTGATCTTCATCCTCTCAGACTTCATCTGTTCCTCTAAGCTTTCATTAAAACCTTTATTAATATCTTCAAAGGTTTTATTATTTCCCTTAATATACCAATAAATAATGGCTATTTCTAAAATAGGTGGAAATATAGCCAAAGGATAGGCGGCAAGTACAAATAAAAAAGTAAAAAACACCAAGGCTGCACTAGTTACAATAAATACCACTTGCCTATAAAATAAAGACTTTGTCAGAGGATATTTCTCAAATTTTCTACCATCAAAAAAGCTTCTGGTAAAATCATAAACTCCATAGCCCAGTTGATAAAGAAAACTATTCTTGATTAGTTTCTTGGCCTTAATTTTTCTTCCCAAAGACAGCAGGACCACGCCATAAATTGTAGACACAGCGGCCGTCAATGCCCCGACTGCAATCATAAGATATATTTGCTGCGCATTAAGCCCTTGATACATATAATTATAATACTGTATATGATCCATGAGAACTAACCATATGAAACTTACAGGGATAAGGGCTGCAATTAATATATCCGAGTAGATATGATCCACTCTAGTTAAATATAATTCTTTGTCTTGAGGCTTTCTGCCGGTTACTACAAATAAATAGATAATGAGTAACAGTGCTAATGCAAAACAGAATATGATGCCTATTCCTAAGGGCATTAATGTCTCTCTTTCATTCTGCCACGCCCTTTGTCCTTCATTCATAAATTCATCAGGAAAGGCAATATAGAGAGTAGATTGAACATCTATGGGATAATAGTAGCGAGTATTGTTTTGTGGGCTAGTGCCTTTGCCCACACTCCACTCACCCTTTTCAAGAGCGTAAAAGGCATTTTCATGTTTTTCAAAAAAATTTCTGTTCTGTTCTGGAGCATTGGTATAAGTTATTTCCTTGCCTTTTTCTTTACCATCGGTAATGTAGTAATAATAGTCCACTTCTTCAGGAATTCCCTCTGGATTTTCCAATCGGCTAATGGTTTGAGATATGGCTATATCCACTTGACGATGGAAACTCTCGCTGGCCTTATATTCTTTTATTAAAAGTGATTCAGGGTTCAATCCTAAATAAAGCATGTATTGCCCTTGTAATACCATGGCTGTAACCAGAACTATTGTCAAAATAAATGCTATGATCTTTGTTATTGTATGTGTACTAATGTTTCTCAATTTTGTACCCAATACCCCACACCACCTTTAAATATTTAGGTTCTTTAGGAATGACTTCGATTTTTTCACGGATACGTCTTATGTGCACCATCACTGTATTTTCCACAGAGTAGGCTGGTTCTCTCCAAACCCGTTCATAGATTTGTTCAGCAGAAAATACCACGCCAGCATTGGTCATTAATAATTCCATAATCTTAAATTCAGTGGGTGTTAGCCTAACCGCTTCCCCATCCACTATAAACTGTTTGGTATTGGTATCTAGACATAGTCCTCCTACTAAAATCTGAGAGGATTGCTTGATGTTTCCCATATCCCCTAAAAGCATATACCTCCTTAACTGGCTTTTCACTCTTGCGAGAAGTTCTTGGGGATTAAAGGGTTTTGTCACATAGTCATCTGCCCCCATGGAAAGACCCAATATTTTATCGCTATCCTCAGACTTGGCAGATAAAATGATAATAGGAATATTCCTACTCTCTCGAATTTTCATGGTCGTGGAAAGTCCATCAAGCCTGGGCATCATCACATCCAATATTATAAGTTGAATATTATTGGATACTAAAACATCCAAAGCCTCCATCCCATTATAGGCTTTCACTACTTCATACCCTTCAAGAGTTAATAACTTCTCTATAGCACCTGCTATTTCTCTATCATCATCCACCACCAATATTTTTGCTTTTTCCATAACGTCTCCTTCATTCCTTTCACCTTTGATTCTATTATAGTCGTGTAAACTTACAACCAATCTGATAAAATTCTTACAAGTTTCTTAATATACGGCACATTCCTTAAATGCAAATGAGCTAGACAAATGATCTTCTAGCTCAATAATACAAGATATTCATTTCATTTTCTAGAGTGTACCCATACCTTATGAATAGATATCTGAAAATTCAATATGTATTCTTTCTATATTCTCCTCACCCTTTATAGGGTCTCTATTATTAACAATCCTATCATTGTTCACCTTTGTTACCGGTAGATTGATGATAAATTCACTGCCCTTACCATATTCACTTTTTAGAATAATATTTCCTCCGTGAAGCTCCACTATAGATTTTACCAATGATAGCCCTATTCCACTGCCTTCTGCAATCCTTGAAAAAGGAGATTCTACCTGACTAAATCGTTCAAAGACTTTTTTTTGCATTTCCACTGGAATGCCCACCCCAGTATCCTTTACAGAGATGATAATATGCTCACCTTTATCATAGATATTTACAAATATTTCTCCCTTTTCTTCTGTAAATTTAACGGCATTCGATAGTAAATTTAATAATACCCTTTCTATTTTATCTCCATCAAAGGCCATAATCTTTTCTTCAACATCTGTGTCAAATATTAAAGTAATATTTTTGCTTTCCACATATTCTACTATAGACAAGGTGATATTCTCTATCATAGATACTATGTTATAATTTTTCAGCTCAAGTTTCATAAAGCCAGAATCTAGCTTATTGATATCGATTAAATTATTTATTAATCTTAACAGTCTATAACAATTTTGTCTCATAATATGTATATATCTATCTTGCTGGGATTCCTCATTTAATTCTCCTTGTTTTCTTTTATAGCTCAATAATTGGGTTGTACCCAAAATAATATTTAGTGGTGTTTTTAGTTCATGAGATATGGTAGAAAAAATTTCTGTCTTAAGCCGTTCATATTTTCTTACTTCCTTTAGTTCCTTTTGTTTTAAAATTATTTCTTGTTCTAATTTCTCTGCCCTCTTGCGTTCACTGATATCCCTGAAACCATAAGCATGACATCTTTCCCTACTATATAGATAAAAAGGTTTATAAAAACGTTCAATGATTCTTCCATCCTTTAACTGGATAATATCCAATATCTCCTTATTGTTTTGTACGTTTTTTTCCTTAATATCAATAATCATTGTAGGGTCAGCGAACATATTCCTTATGTATTCTGTAACCAATATACCTTCCTTATTTTCCAGTAGACTTTCCGATATTTCAAACATCGCTAAAAATTTTTCATTATAGTGAAGGACTTGTTCCTTAGAATCTATGACCAAAATGGCATCGGCCGTAGCTCTTAATACTGTAGATAATTCAATCTTAGTATTTTTACTCTCTGTGATATTATTAAAAATTCCCACGATCTTCACTACTTGTCCGTTCTCATCCTTTGTGATGGGCGTCCCCTTTACAATAAACCAAAGAATTTCTCCTTCTTTTGTCACTACTCGAATCTCATATTCAATATGTTGAATTTCATTGTTCTTGCATTTATTCACTTTCTTTATAAATTCAGCTATGTCCTCAGAATGTATAAATTCTTTTATGTTGTGCGCATCCCCTTCAATCTCTTTTTTCTTATATCCTGTAATGTCATAAAAGCATTGATTAAAATATATTTGATTAGATAAGACGTCCCACTCCCAAACACCATCTCCTGTTGCGCTAAGGATATGTTTTAAAATGTTAAAATCTTTTATAGCCTTCTCATCCTCATGAGAAATTGGAGAAATATTGTTGACTTTGTCTAAATAAAAATATTTTTTCAGGGATTTTTCATTTTGATACTCTTTTAAATGTTTATGAGGATCTTTGAAATATGGGTTAGGTTTCGTCAGTCTTGTACCATCAATCACTACGTCATGGGCTTTGATGATCTCTTTTAACACTGAAGAAGGAAAAAGATTTTTATTGTAAATGCACAAATACTGGTGGTTGGTATAAATAGGCATTACTTGTAATCCATAATTTATTTCATACTCAATGAGCTTATCAATACTTTCTTGTCTTCCATCAAGGGCAAAAAGCATTTCCCCTAGGCCTCTAATACCATGGAATTTTTTTGTTTTTACCTTATCAAAATTATTTATACAATATTTTATCGTGTCATCAGGATGAAACCCTTGATTTCCATAGTATATGTCTTTTATACTGGAAATAACCAGTTGTCCTGTATCTATAAAGTATTCTATATCTATATTTTGATCTATTAAATCCTGTATTAATAATTCCTTTGGATATTCTTCAATTGTACAGTGAACCATTTCATTATTAAGTAATCCTTCTATAATAAAATCCACGGAAAATTTCCTATATTCCTTTAAATCATTGTATAAAAAGCAAGCGTGATCTCCCTTACTTAATTTATTCAGTTTAGTAGTAGATTTAGTAGTCATTATTGTCATATTGTCCTCTCCCCTCTACATTCAACTTCCATCAAAATATTCTCTGGAGTAACCTTTATATCTGATAGAAATTTATCAAAAGTTTTTAGTCAACCTTTTCAGTTATTCTACATTTTCCTGCTTTTTCCTTCTTTTTATCCTTTGCCATCAAAAGATATTGGTGAAATAGAAAATAAAATTATCCTACTAAAATGTTTTCCATTTAACTTTACATTGATGGAATAATCCAAAAATAATTAACCAATAATAATAACTAGTGACATTGATAAAGGAGGTATTTTTTATGAAGGATCGGTATATTGAAAATCGAGACATCATTGAGGGAAATCTAGAGTATATTCACGACAAGCATAGTGATATCTATCAGGCTTATAAGGAGTATGGCAAGCTCATACATACTAAAGGGGGACCTCTAGATGAAAAAACAAGATGGCTTATCAAGGTGGCCATCTCTACAGTTTGTCAATATCAGTATTCTGTTGTGACCCACATCAAGAAGGCTTCCGATGCAGGGTGTACTCGGGAAGAAATTGAACATGCAATTTTATTAACAGCTCCCAGCGCAGGGTTCCCCACTATGATGGAGGCCTTACTCGCTTTAAGACGGGAAATGAAAGAAGAAGAGAAGTAAATCTTTTCTTCTTTTTTATGGAATAGAAAAGTTGGTCTTGCTAGTTAGAGACCATACTTTCCTATTTCATTAGAGCAGCAATAGCTGCTTTAATACATCATCCCCATATTGTAGCCCTACCTATCATTAACTCTTTTGCATAGCTTCCCTATGAATCCCCAGATTGTTGTATCGTGATAGGCTATCCCCCCTTTATATTTTTTGTATAGCAGGAATACTCTTCAATATATGCAATAGAACTTCTCCTTCTATATGTCATCCAATCTTATCCATGTATTTTATAAAATAATCCTCTTTAAGAGGTTTACCATATAGGTAGCCTTGAAACATATTTATTTTTAATTCCTGTAATACATGTAATTGTTCCAGCTCTTCAACGCCTTCTGCAACGGTGACTAAGTTAAAAGTATTTGCGATATTCATAATTGCGGCAGTGATACTTTTACTTGTTGCATCCTGATTTATATTTTTAATAAAACTACGGTCAATTTTTAATTTATCAATCTTTAAATTATGCAATTGACTTAATGAAGAATAGCCTGTCCCAAAATCGTCAATGGCAATTTTAATGCCTAAGCCTTTTAAGTCTTTAAGCTTTTGAGCTATATTTTTTATGTTGTGCATAGCTGTACTTTCAGTGATTTCTAATTCTAAGCAGCTAGGGTCTATTTTGGTTTCTTTTAGTATTTTTTTTATCTTATATACAAAGTCATCTTCTTCGAGTTGTACTGCAGATACATTAACAGCAATAGTTATAGAAGAGTGCTCTATTTCTTTTAATTTATTAATAAAGGAACATGCTCTCCTTAGTACCCATTCTCCAATATTTATAATTAAACCATTTTTCTCAGCGATCGGTAAAAATTCTATGGGAGCGAGGATTCCCAATTCGGGGTGTCTCCATCTCAGTAAGGCTTCTGCTCCGAATAACTTTCCCGTTTCTACTTCGAATATAGGCTGATAGAGTAAAAAGAATTGATTATAAACCAATGCCTTAGACAGAGCATTTTCAAAAACATATGTATGGTTCAACTTTTCTTTCATCATAGTATTAAATAATCGATAGCTGCTCCTCTTGTCTTTTTTTGCCTCAGTCATTGCTAGATGGGCATTGTTAATTAATTTATCTGGAATTGCTTTTTGTTTTTGTTCTATTTCTACTCCCATGCTTACCGTAAAATCAATTTCCCAATCCTCAATATTTACACAATATTTCCCAATCTTTTTTAATACATTTTCTACAATAGGAACAATATCACTTTTATCTTTTATGTGGGGAAGGAGGATAATAAATTCATCTCCTCCATACCTAGCGATAGTATCACATTCCAAGAATACTTCATTCAATTTACCAGCCATATTTTTCAATAGAGCGTCTCCAAATTTATATCCAAACTGATTGTTAATCATACTAAAATGATCTATAGTGATAAATATGACCGCAATATGTTCTGCACTGTATATCTCTTTGCTCAATTCATAATTTAGTCTCTCGATAAATATTTCTTTATTATATAAACCTGTCAAAGCATCGCTAAAAACGGAATGCTTTATCTTCACCGAATTTTCTCTTATTTGTTCTGAAATATCATTGCTATCTGAGTACATATTTTTGATTATGCGATTATCTCGATTCCCCATAACATTCCCCCCTTATGTTATTTGAGACAAATGCACTTGTTGTCATCATTTTTATGTTAAACGTTTGTATTTTGTATAAGATTTCTCTTGGCAAGTGAGATTTGATATTGGTGAAAGCATTTTAATGGTATTCTCAAGTTTTCTAAATCAAGGGTGTATTTATATATACCCGTCTGTATTCCTCATGAATCAGTGAGTTGGCCTTTTATATCCAAGGAATGCCCCTTTAACATAGATTGAAAATAAAATCCTTTAGAAAATTATGAATTTACCAATTAAATTGTAGGGGACAAAGATTGTTTTATGATGGAAACTATATAAGGTGTTCACCATAGACTGAGCAGTAAAAAATAAAATGAACATAGTAAGAATGATTCTTACTATGTTCATTTTGTCAAACAACACAAATATAGAACTTTTATGCTGTTATGCCCATGGATTGACAATCCAAGTCCATAACTACATTTTTAATCCATTTTTTAGATTTTAGGCGTTTTGCTTCAAATCCGATTTTGGCAACTTCCTCTAAGCAAATAATAAAGAATACTTGTTCCAAGGGCAATTTGAAATATACTGCCGCAATATACCCTACGGGAATAGCAAAACACCAAATGGTTCCCAATTGGACTAACATAGAATAAGTGGTATCTCCTCCCCCTCTTAAAACCCCTACAATTACTAGAACATTGAAAAATCTCAGGGGAGCAAAAACTGCCATCATTCTAAGAACTGTAATGGTAGTATTTATTGTATCAGGATTTATCTTGAATAAACTGACAACGTAGGGAGATGCCATCCATAGGGCTATGCCGGTGAAAAAGCCTGTAATAGGAGCTAAAACACCCAGCTTTGTAGCATAATCAATGGCCACTTCTTCTTCCCCTGCTCCTATTTTATTTCCCACCATAATCGCTGCTGCCGAGGCTATACCCACACATAAAATCATGAATAAATTATTTATGGTATTTGCTATTTGCATACTGGCTACTTCACGAATACCTATTTTGGCATATATGATGGAATAGGTTGTCAATCCTAAAGACCATACCAATTCATTTATGATAACTGAATAAGATGTTTTAAAATACATTTTTATAAAATCAAAATTAAATCCTATGAGTTCTTTCAGCTTACAAGGGATCACATCATTGGATTTATATGCAGCAACTACAACAAATATCATCTCTACCAGTCTAGCTATACTTGTAGCAATAGCTGCCCCCGCTACTCCCATAGCTGGAAATCCAAAATGGCCAAAAATAAATACCCAGTTTAAGGAAGCGTTTATTGCTAATCCTATCAAACTCCCAAACATGGGGGCTCTTGCCATACCTATAGATCTTAAAGCTGCAGAATAAGCCTGGGTAATACTGGTTAATAAAAATGTAATAGAAATAATGCGAATATATTGTATTCCTAGGCTTGTAACCGTACTATCCTTTGTGAAAATTCCTATAATGGATTGGGGAGATAAAAATGCTAAAAGAAAGAATATAAAGGATATCAGCATACTAAATACCAAATCTAACCCTAACATCTTACGAATGTTTAAAATATCCTTTTTCCCCCAAAATTGGGACATAAATATACTTGCCCCTGCATTAATTCCTAGTACACATAGGTTAAATATGAAAAAATATTGGTTGACCAATCCCACCGCTGCAATAGCACCTTCTCCCAATCTACCTATCATTAGATTATCTACCATATTTAGGGAAGAGGTTACTAAATTTTGTAAGGTAATGGGTATGAGCAGGGTGAGAATTATTGCAAAGAATTTTTTGTCTGTAAATATCTTCTTCATCCATATCCTCCTTTTTTCAATAGAAAAAAGCAAATGGGTAGTAGTAAGCCGCCCATCTGCTTTTTAAATTAAAGCATACATTATTTTTGATTCTTCTATTTCTCAGTAGATTATACATAATATTTTTCTCTTGGTCAATCTTTATCGACAAGAAGGAGATGTTTCTTTATAAAAATGTCTCTGGGATCTATTGTTTTCCTATTCCTTCCAAGAAATAATAGTCAAGTCTATGGATATATGGGTGTGAAGTTATTTTAACCATTCTTTTTCGTCCCTTTTAAGTTTTCCATTCTCTCTTTGATAGTCTTTTCATAACCATGGCCAGTGGGACAATAATACACGGTATCTTTAAGTTCCTCCGGTAAGTATTGCTGGTCAACATAGGATTTTGGGTAGTCATGAGGATATTGATATCCTTTGCCATGACCTAATTGGGAAGCTCCTTTATAGTGAGCATCTCTTAAATGCAGAGGAACTGATCCTGTTTTTTTGTGCTCTACATCCTTTAAAGCGTTTTGGATTGCTATACAAGCAGCATTACTCTTGGGAGCTGTAGCCAGATATGTCACAGCCTGGGATAAAATAATTCTAGCCTCCGGAAAACCCACAAATTCTACAGCTTTTGCGGTAGATACCGCCAGACTCAAAGCTTGGGGATCGGCATTTCCAATGTCCTCTGATGCAAATATAATAATCCTTCGAGCGATAAATTTTGGATCTTCTCCGGCATAGATCATTTTAGCAAGCCAATATAAGGCTGCATCAGGATCAGAGCCTCTCATACTTTTTATAAAGGCTGATACGGTATCATAGTGATTATCCCCATTTTTTTCATAAACCAAGGCCCTTTTTTGTATACACTCCTGGGCAACTTCTAAATCAATAATAATTTTATTGTTTTCTTGGTTAGGTGCTGTTGTAAGTACGGCTAGTTCTAATGCATTTAGAGCGGTCCTAGCATCACCATTGCAGGTATTTGCTAAGTGCTCTAAGGCCTCTGATGTTATATCGGTGTTTAAATTCCCCAGACCTGCCCTTTTATCCTGTAGTGCCTTATGTAAGATTTTTATAATATCTTCTTTTTCTAAGGATTTTAACTGAAAAACTCTTGAGCGGGATACTAGGGGTGAGTTTACTTCAAAATAGGGATTTTCCGTGGTGGCACCAATGAGGACCACAGTCCCTTCCTCCACCGAGGGTAATAGCGCATCCTGTTGACTTTTGTTAAAGCGATGAATCTCGTCTATAAACAATATTGTTTTTTTATTATACATTCCTAGGCGATCCCCTGCCTCCTTAATCACTCTTCGGATATCACTTACTCCTGATGTCACCGCGTTGAGTTGTTCGAAGGAAGATTGGGTTGTATTGGCGATGATTTTTGCCAGTGTTGTTTTTCCAGTGCCCGGAGGGCCATAAAAGATAAGGGATGTGATTTTATCGGCCTTTATGGCTCTATATAATAGCTTTTCCTTACCAATGATATGGTCCTGGCCTACAAAATCCTCTAAAGTTTTAGGTCGCATGCGGGTGGAAAGAGGGGCTTTCTTTTTTAATTGGGTGTTTTTATTGAGTTCAAAAAAATTCATATTTTCCATGGTTATCATCCTTTTTAACACAGATAATAAATTTATATTTAATTTATGTAAAGACAATCTCTTAGTATTTTTAGTTAGAATAAAGTTGACTTTCTATGATCTATTTCCATATTATATCATAAGTATAGTTTAGTTATATGTTTTCTTTCCTCATGGTTAAACCCAAAATAGTCAAATAACCATTGATCTACTCTGTTCATTATATTCTTTACCTTTTTCTCATTTCCTTCTTTTGAATATTTCATTAATAACTGGTAATTGGTTTTTAGAAAGTTGTGCTCTTCATCACTCCACTGGGGCATAGATAACTGCATTAGGGTATTAGGATAATACTCATATAAGCTTTCTCCTAGCTTTTTGGCAAAGCCTTTAAAATAAAATTCATATACTTTGGTATTTAATAGTAATGTCAAGACCTCGTGGGATATGACTTGGACATCCTTTTTCTTTACTCTAAGGCCATAAATATCAGCACTGTAAAAATATCCCCTGCTATCCAAGGCAAATCGGTTGCTACTGGCCTTATAGGGGAAAATTATTTTTTCCCCTTCAAAAAAGTCTTTATCTCTTCCCCACTGTAGTTCATACCATTTTCTTGTCCCCCTCAAACATTCTCTCCTTTTTTCCAAGTAACTTTTATGGGACAATAAATGTTTATTCTCATGGGGCCATTGGTTTATGTCTAATATGTCATTCGAATATAGAAGTACTTTTTCACTTTTTGCTATATGGAAGGGGGTAATATCTTTCCCCTTAATCCATGGCTTTAATAAATCTCTATGGAGACTTTTTCCCTTGGCTATCCTTTGATCTGATACAAAGGCTTTGTCCCTACCAGTTATTATCCCTTGTTTACTTTCGCAAATATCTTCTAGCTTCACAAAACTTTTTTCCTCAATCTTAGCAATAATGCTTTTAGCCCTTGGGTGTAATAGTCTCCAACCTTCCTTTGCTAGTTCTCTTTGATTGATTTTAAAATGATTAAAATAGCGACTTTCTCCATTATTGATCATATCTTGTAGGATAGTCGCACCAGGCAGATTCTCTTTGGCAACTTTCATTTTAAATATTTCAATGATATTTTCTCCTGGCCCTTTGATGTCTTTAGGCATTAAAGTGATAATCAAAGGGTCTACCTGTATTCCCTTTAAAATACGTTGCCCATAAAAATCAATAATTTCTCTTATTTTACAGTGATTAAGGATATATTCTCTCAAAAGACCTCCATTTAGAGCTTCTAGAAAGTATCGAGAGGTGATATAGCATAATTCTCCTCCTTCTTTTAATAAGCCTATGCCCTTTTGAAAAAAGCAATAGGAAAGATCCCCCTTATCTTGGAAAACCTGTCCATACTTTTCATTTAATAACTCTCTGTATTGTTTATCAAACTTTTTATGTCCCACATAGGGTGGATTCCCTATGACAAGCCTAAAATCTCTGTCTTTAATTGACTCTATATCTCCTAAAAGAGAATCTTCACAAAGGATATGCATATCTATGGGGATAAGATTTTTATGTTTTAACAGCAATACTAATTTTGTAATCGCAACGGCTATTGGATTTTTTTCTATTCCATATAAATGGTGTTTTAGGATATGCTGATGAATTTTATCTTTATCCTTTCCCAAAAGTCGAGGATTCTCCATATAGTAGTTTGTTAGTTCATCATAGGCTACTCCCAAAAAAAATCCACATCCACATGCTGGATCAATGATTTTATCCTCTAGTTGCCAATTTTTCATTTTGTCTTTTAACATAAATTCAATAACAAAAAAAGGAGTATAAAACATTCCTTCCTTTTTTCTTTTGGATAGATGATTGATGTACTGATATACTTCACCTAAAATAGTAGAGCTTTCTTTTGAAAATATAGGTACATCCAATAATATTTCCTGTAAGGAATTCCATTCCTGGGGCTTTAATGGATGATGCTTTTCTTCTATAAGATTTATCTTTTTTTTGCCCCACCAATATACAATGTTTTGAAAGGTAAAATCTCTATTTAAACTTTCTCTTATTATTAAATCCCATTGAATGTAATAATGGTCTATTAGCCATTTGAGTAAAGCTACTTTTATCATCACATATTCTTTTTGTTGGCCCTGAATGGAATAAATATTTTGGTCCATATTCTTAATAAAGTTGATTAGTGGCTTATTTCTTTTTATCATTTTTGCACCTATTTTTCTTAAATTTTATTCTATTGGATGTATTCTAAGTTTCTCAAGAAAACCCCTTCTTTTTTGCAGAAAAAGAACGATCCTAAGATCGTTCTCCGCATTTGCATGGATTTTAATATAGGGGATAACGTCTACAGAGGTTGGCAACCATTTCCCTTATCTTATCTTGACTATTATCCCATTGGGTTAAGGTAAGATGGATGATTTCTGCAATTTCTTTCATATCTTCTTCCTTCATGCCCCTAGTGGTTACAGCGGGGGTCCCAATTCTAATGCCACTGGTGATAAAGGGGCTTTCTGGATCAAAGGGTATAGTGTTTTTATTGACTGTCACACCCACTTCATCCAATCGCTTTTCTGCGTCCTTACCTGTAATATTATGGTTTCTTAAATCCATAAGAATTAAGTGATTATCTGTCCCGTCAGATACTAGCTTAAATCCTTTTTCTTTTAAGGTTTCTGCTAAGGCTCTTGCATTATTCAGGATTTGTTGTTGGTATTTTTTAAACTCTGAAGTTAAAGCTTCTTTAAAACTTACAGCTTTAGCAGCAATCACGTGCATTAAGGGTCCCCCTTGAGTACCAGGGAATATTGCTTTATCAATAGCTTTGGCATATTTTTCTTTGCAGAGTATGATGCCTCCTCTAGGCCCTCGTAAAGTTTTGTGGGTAGTCGATGTCACAAAATCAGCAAAAGGAACAGGATTAGGATGAAGACCGGCAGCTACTAGACCTGCTATATGAGCCATATCCACCATAAAATAAGCATTTATTTTATTTGTAATTTTACTGATTCTTTCAAAATCTATGATTCTAGGGTAAGCACTAGCTCCTGCCACAATCATTTTGGGCTTATTTTCCAGTGCACTCTTTTCTAGTTCCTCATAGTTTATTGTTTCCCTATCTTTATCTACACCATAATCAATAAAATCAAAATATGTACCAGAGATATTGACAGGACTTCCGTGGGTAAGGTGTCCTCCATGGGATAAATTCATTCCTAAGACCTTATCTCCTGGCTTTAAAAACGCAAAGTAAACGGCCATATTTGCCTGAGCACCTGAATGGGGTTGGACATTGGCATGTTCTGCTCCAAATAATTCTTTGAGTCTATCTCTAGCAAGATCTTCTACAATATCCACGTATTCACATCCACCATAATATCTTTTCCCTGGATATCCTTCTGCATATTTATTGGTCAGTGGACTACCCATGGCCTGCATAACAGCTGGAGATACAAAGTTTTCTGAGGCGATTAGTTCTATATTGTTTCTTTGACGGTTTAGTTCTAATTTCATGGCTTCTGCTACTTGAGGATCTACCTTCTGTACTTTTTCAAAATTCATTGAACCACTCCTATTCATTATTTAATAAATTCCCGTGGATTTTATGACACTACTATTATAACTCAATAAAACATATTTGGAAGGCTTTATCTATAGCTTTTATTTATTGATATGCTAAAAAATTATCTTTTTCGACTAGATATTTCTTTCTGGTGAAAAAGATGTTGAAAGTTGTTTATTGCCTAGGCAATGATTAGATAAGCACGGGTTAGTTTTATATTGAAAATATTTTTTCTGATATTTTTTCGTTCCAATTGCCACCGTAGACATAATATACTTCGTCAGAAAGGGATTGTATGTCTTTATATTCTCTTCTTTTATAATTAATAAGTATAGTATACATATTGAATTTATATTTTTTCTTATGCTCTAAAAATTCTTTTTTAAATTTCTCTTCAATAACACTCTCCCCATCTGTCATAAAAATGATATCCGCATCTTTATATCCCAAATCACCTATATATTCCAGAGATTTTATAAGGGGTTTTTTGAAATCTGTTCCCTTGCCTATATAGCCTTCTATAATTTCCACTACCTCTTTTAGATTTCCCCTTCTAGGTTCTAGTTCTACAATATATAAATCATCCTGAGCGGAACTAAATTGGATAGTTAACATTTTTCTTTTTTGTTTTCTGGCCACATCCATAAAGGCCAATAGGTGAGCTTTTGTTGCCTCTATTCTTTGCCCCTCCATGCTAGCCGATCCATCATAGCATACAATGATAGGCCCCTTTTTCTTTTTCTCCACTTTGGCTCCCATCCATGTAGAAAGTTGAGCATTTAAATATCGATTATAAAAATCCATTTCAATTTCTTCAATTCCTATTCCAAGGTTTAGATATTCATCTTCGGTGATGCTATTTAAATCATCAGACATGACTCTTCGGGATTCAATACCCTGAAACTTCTTTTTTCTTTTTTGTTGCCCCTTACGGGCTAGAGCTCGAGTTTTCCCGATTTTTTTTAGGAATTGTTCCATTTTGGGATCTCTAAAGGTTTGTGAAAGCTTTAGAATAGTATCAAAGGATAGTTGTTTCATCTCCTCAGTCTGTCCTCCAAAACTCTGAACTTTGTCCTCTACATCTTCTAGAATGAAAATAGCCTTATCTGCTACCTCTTCCATATTTTCTTCCGATAGTTTTCTTTCATATTCATCTAGAATAATCTGATCCTCTTGTTGAAGTTCTTGTAATTTTTCCTCATATTCTTCTATTTTTTTGCTGATTAGCTGTAATTCTAGCTGTAGTTGCTCTTCGCTTAATTCCTTAGGTGCAGCCGAGTTGTCCTTATTTTGTTCTAGATGATTATCTGTGGATGGTTCTCCCTGGCCAGCTACGGATTCTCCTGTGTCTTCCCTATCCCCTTTTTGATATTTTTCTGCCTCCATATTCTCTTGGAGCATGCTATCATCTGAAGCTTGCCCTTCATCTTCTACTTCATCAATTTGTCCTCCTTGAGGATCTTTTTCATCATTCCCCTGGGGGATATCCAAGTCATCCTTTTCTTGTTTCTCTGCTTTTTCCTCTGTCTTCTGTTTCTGCTCCTCAGATTGTTGTTGTGCATCAGGCTCACAGGGTTGATTGAAGTCTTCTATTTCTTCCTCTATAGTCTCCTTCTTTTGTTGTTGTTTTTCTAATTCTTCTTCTAGGGTTTTTATTTCCTCAGCTATATCCTTTCTTTCTTCTAATAATTTTAAAATCTCTTCTCTTTGTATGAATTCTAAAAGCCACTCTATATAAAAATGTAAAGCATGATAACTATTAATTAAATTTCCTTTGGTACGTCTTCTTAAATGCCTTACATTTTTTGTCTTTAAAACTTCATTGATTAAAAGACGGTGGGGTTTCACTTTTTGGGAAATTTCTAATTCTTCCTTTAGAGTAATTACCATTTTATAAAGGGTATAGAACATATCTTCTATCATATAATGAAAAAAGGGAAATACTTTTTCTCCCTTTTCATTCATTTGTGCAAGAATTTTGGACTCTCTGTAAAATTCAAAAAAGAAATCCTTGTCCAGTAGATTGCATAAAATGACATTATTTTCATACAAATATTGACTTTGATGATATTTTTCAAAGGAATTGTTAGTCATATTTCTCACCTTCTATGCTTGGAATTCTAAATATTTACCATACAAATCCATTTTTCTATCCTTAATAAATTCATATATCTCTTGAATCTCTTGATATTTATCTACATCTGGATATTGGGTTAGGATTCTCTCCAATAGGATATCTACATCCTTTATGGCTTCAAAGTATGCCTCTGCAGTTTTTTCACTATTGACACCCTTTATATTTCTAGTCAACCCTCCTAATATACTTTCAACCACTTGTCTATACTCCGCCGCCTCTTTTTCCACTACATGCAGAGCATCATCCACTGCATCTTCTACATAGGGGATGTCCTCCTCATTTTCCCAAAATACAAATTTTAAAGGTTGTAGGTCTATTAATTCAACAGTTTCTCTCCCATGTAAAAGTGCATTGGCCTTTACAACATTTCTTGCATTTTTCAGTCTACGGGGGGATATGAAAATATTGTGTTTATCCCTCAGCCCACTGGCTATCTTTACCATTTGTTCTGCAATAAATATAGGCAATTCTATATTGTCTAAGTACTCTTGAATATATATTATTTCCTGTATATTTAAATTCACATCACAATTTAATTCATCTTTCATAAGAAGCATTTTTACTTGATTGTCAAAATCCTGTACTCCCTCTACCTTAACCCTAATCAGGAATCGATCATGAATAGCCTGTAATTTACGATCAAAATCATCATCTTCATCAAGGTCCCTTGCAGATTTTGGAAAAAAGTTGGTGTCCGCCATGAAAAGCCTTATATTGGTTTTTACTGTTTCTGTCCCGTTTTTAAATTCTCCTTCATTCATGATGGTGATGAGACCTGAGTTAGCGATCTGTTCATTTAGCCTGTAAAATTCTGCTCCGTATACAATAAGACTGTCCGGCAAGAAACCCTTGTAGTTTCTTCTGGTAATGCTGGTCTTTTTGTAATATTCTAAATCTGGTGCCCCAAATACATTATTAGGATGAATATCCTCCCCTAATTGAAACCAAAAGTAGGGAGTTTTTTCTTTGGTATCAAAGTCTATTAAATCCACTAGATCTCTTATGACCGCCGACTTTGCTGTTCCTGGAGGTCCTAGGGCAATAATGTTGGATCTAGAAACCAATGCCATTAGAATAGCCGAAACATAATCTTCTAGCTCAACGTATTTCTCATTAATGCATCTTTGTATCTTTAGTAATTTTTGTGAAATAGATTCTATAGAGTAATTTTCTTTCTTCATATTTATTTTTTCCATCATCATACTCCTCTCTAGTTTTTATCTTTGATGATTTTGTCTTAGATTATGCTATTGGCGTAGTTTATTAAATTTTCTATATAGGTCTCCAACTTTTCTAAGGATGCAACGTCTTTATAGGCTATTGTATTTCGAATCATTAAGGGAATATTTGCTTTTTCAAAGATAGAATCATTTTCAATATAAAATTCATCATGGACTTGTATGTTTCTTTTATCTACATCAAATATTACTTTATTTTCCCCTAGGCTTAATTCTAGTGTATTGTCCTCTATATTATAATTGGATGGATCATAATAGAAAAATAAAGGCTGGAGTTTATAAATGTCATTGTCGGTATTTAAATATTCCTTGGCACTTTTTAAAATAATATTATGAATATCTATGTATTTCTGGTATACCGTATGATTTTCTTTGTCTGATAAACATTTTTCTAAGTTTTTGTGATTTTCTTTTATTTTTTCAATTCCTTGGTCATCATTTTTCTTCATTTCATTAAGCACTCTTTGGGATTCAACCAATATATTTATTATTTCTTTCATCTTTATGTTCTCTCCTTAGAGTTATCTAAATATAAGGATTTCATTTCTTTTATCATTTTCATGGTGATTTCCAAATTTTCTTTTTGTTTTTCTATCATTTTTTTGGTATAGGGTTCTGGTATATTTTTATAATCCTTTAGCAAAATCTTTAATTGCTCTTGGGGAGTTTTGTCTTTCTTATTTAGCCTTGGTTCTACCTTTATTCTTTCATCAAAGGAAATTGTGTATTTATTACTGCCAAATATAAGCTGTTTGTGTAAGTTTTCAGTATTAAAATATTGATTTTTATCTTTTATTTCTAATTGAGCAGAAAATGCATGAAGAGGTTCCATTGCTGTAAATATCCAATCCTTCAATAGATTAAAATCTGAAAAGTATTCAATGTATTTTTTCTTCCATTGTATAGTTTCCAGCATTTCACTTAAAATTCTATGTTTTCCTGAAGTTTCTTTAAGGGCTATTTCACTAACTCTTCCATATAATTCTTGAATATCCTCTAAATTGATCTCCGGAGCTTTTTCTAAGGGCCGAAATTTTCTATATATATTTTTCAATTCTAAGGCCTCATCCCAAATCAGAACTAGGGAATTTCTAATATCAGCAATTTCAATATATACTTCTCCCTTTAGTTGCTCTAGTTGCTGCTTATGGATACATTGAAATATTCTATATATATATTTTTCTCTTATGTTTTGATCTTTAAAAAGGTTTTTTAGTTCTTGGATTTGATTTTCTTTTCTTTTGAGACGGTCATAAACATCTTTTTCAGAAAAAAGTGGGTATTGAAGATGCCAGCCCCATTTTTCCATATTTTTTACAAATCCTTCTATATCCTCTTGTTTTATTAAAAAATCTCGTCCCACATGAGGATAGATTTTCCAATCTATAGTCTCTAAAATTGCTTGGCCCTCATTTATGTAAATAAAGCATGATTCCTTTAAGGTAGAAAAAGTGAAGGGATCATGATAAACCCTTGGATTATAGCATTCTTCCACATTACGAATATAATAGCCACTACGAAAACCATCAAAAAAGGAACTGGGGGGAGTGATGGGTAATACAATACGATAAACAAATTCCTCCCCCAAAATGCTTGGACTGCATATATAGTGATTTATAGGAATATGTTTAATAAAATCTTCTTGACTTAATGAATCATCCTGATAGAAATATTCATTTTCTACTGTGCATTTATTATGCTGACTATTCAATCTTTGTAAAATACGATAGCCAGAATATCTTTTCGGATATATGGAATGATGTACATTATATAGTGCAAAATAATCCTCTGTCTCTCCTTGCCATGAAATTGGATGATAGCCCTGCCACTTATCAAATAATACATTTACTATATATTGTTTCATATTTTCACATCCTCTTTTTCTCTAGATACAGGATTACTAATACCCATTATATTTTATCATATCCACTTTTTGAATATATTTCCTTTAGATTTTGTAATTCCTTTATAAACTATTTACAAGAATAGCAACAAATTATAAAAAACTCTGCTTTGAAGTATTCATTGCAGAGCTTTTATGCTTATGCCAATAGGTTTTCTCTTGTATTTTTTAATTCACTCCATTTTCCGCAGCGATCTCCCCATCTTCCCCGTATTTCTCCATTATTAAGAAATTGCACTACTTCACATTGGTTAGGGCAATCTTCACATTGGAAACTTTTCACCTCATATTTTACGTTTACTAGATCAAAACCATGAAAATCTGTGGCATTGGATTTTTCCCAATTTTCCTTTGCCAGTATAGCTACGCCTAAGGAACCCATAACATCATAGTGTTCTGGGATAATCACCTCTTCCTTTAATGCCTCCTCAAAAGCTTTTTTAATACCTACATTAGCGGCTACGCCCCCTTGAAACAATATAGGAGGTTTTATTTCCTTTCCCTTACCCACATTACTTAAGTAGTTTCTTACCATAGCTTGACAAAGACCATTGATAATATCTTCACTATTGTGTCCCAATTGTTGTTTATGTATCATATCAGATTCTGCAAAAACTGCACATCTTCCTGCTATTCTCACTGAATTGGTGGATTTTAATGCCATTTGACCAAATTTTTCAATGGGAATATCTAATCTTGCGGCTTGACGATCCAGAAAGGAGCCTGTCCCCGCAGCACAAACGGTATTCATAGCAAAATCATGGATAATCCCATCCCTTAATATGATAATTTTAGAATCTTGCCCTCCTATTTCTAGAATGGTTCGTACATCTTCCCTTTCCTTTAAACCTGCAACACCATGGGCAGTAATCTCATTTTTCACCACATCTGCTCCAACAATCATGCTCGCAAGGTTTCTTCCGCTACCAGTAGTGCCCACACCTAAAATTGTATCCTCTGGGGATAATCTTTTGTGTATTTCCTTAATGCCCTCTTGTAATATTTTTATGGGTTTACCCTGAGTTCTTAAATATAATTTCTCTACTACCTCTTCATTTTCATCTATTAAAAGTATATTTGTACTTACAGATCCTAAATCAATACCCATAAAAAGATTTCTATGCCTCATGTCTTTCCCTTCTTTCTTTTTTCCTTTGAATTAAGTCTACAAAAGCCTCTAGTCTGGTCATATATCCAGCCTCCCCTGTCAACTCATCCAATACCAAAGTCATAATGGGGACCTTATAATCCTTTTGAATGGTAGGAAGTATACTTTCTGCTACAATCTCTGGCATACATCCAAAGGGTAATAGCTGAATAATACCGTCATAACCGCTTTGGCTATAATGGGCAGCATATCCTATGGTCTCCCATGCATGACCCCCAATACAACGATCCAAATAGGGTTGGGCTGCTTTGCGAATTTTTTTGTCTCGGGTTAAACCCATAGGTCTATATACTAGGTGTTCCGTCACCCATTCTCCCACACAAAGAGAACGATCTACTTCTACTCCTAGAGCTGCTAATTTTTCTTCTATATGTAGATTGATGTAGGGCTCAATTAATGTGTATATCTCTCCAATTAATCCAATTTTAAGGGGTTTTTGTTCATTGTCTATAAGTACTTTATCTAGTTTACTGTTTATATCCCTTAATAGCTCTCTCATCCCCTTACTGCCCTTGGCAAGTCTAGCTTGATTTTTGAATTGTTTTCTTATTTTTTTAATTGTTCCTTTATCTTCTTCAACAGCTTCTAGATGTAACATTCTTCTCTCTATTCTATCGGCTTCTTTAATAATGCCCTGGGCAACCCATATACTTTTTGCCATCTTAGCTATGTTTCTTGTATTGGTTGCTTTTTGCATTCTTCTTATTAATTCCCCAATGTCTCCATCAGGGGCCTCAAAAATAATAAAATCTACATCATAGCCCATATCCATCAGTATTTCTTTTTCCATAACTCCATAGTATCCAAAACGACAAGGACCACAGCTTCCTGTAATCAAAACCGTATCTGCCCCTTTTTGGATGCTTTGTACATAGTTTCCTATATTGATTTTTAGTGGAGAACAAATAAATTCTGGAGATTGGGTCGTTCCTATTTCTAAAGCATAATCGGTAGATAGAGGAGGAACAACCACATCTACTCCTAAATCATCCATAAGGGCTTTACCCCCTATATACACATTTCCCATGTGGGGAAAGGTTACGATCATCAAAATCCCTTCTTTCTATCATCTCTATAAAGGCTTCTAATCTGGTATCTATGCCTGCCTCACCAGTATGTTCATCTATGGTGAGTTGCATAAAGGGGATGGAGCTGCGCCTTTTAAATTGTCTCTCAATATAATCTACAAGAATAGAATCCACTCCGCAGGCAAAGGAGGTAAGGTATACTATTCCCTTAATAGGCAATCCTTCTTCTAGGGTATAAAGGGCGGCTCCTATTATCTCTCTGCCAAAGGTCCAAAACATTCTTTTAGGCAAGGTGGCCGCATAGTAGTTTATTCTTTCGCTGCTTAAGGTATCTGCTGTCATAGTGGAGTAGCCCATGGTCTCCATCTTTTTTAGTAAGTTCATATTTGTAAAGGTATCATATAGGTGATAGGGATGGGATAACACCAGAATTCTGCCCTTGTATTTTACTATTGGATCTTTAGGCTCCATTTCTTCTGTAAAGCCCAATGCCTCTTGGGGCAAAAAACCATTGTATAAATTTTTTTTATAAATCTCTATTTGCTCCATACCTCTATGAAAAGCTTTTTGAGCTGCATTAAATTCGATATCTAAGGGCCCAATCATTTCCTCTATGGTTTTGTTAAGATTTACCTTTTTGCCATGAAAGTTAAAATCTGGTTTTAATACTGGTGGCAATTCAGGTATGCTATGGATAATCATCTCAGGGAGTCCACAAAATTTTGGACATATAAATTCCCCATAGCTTACACTCATCAACCGAGGTATGAAAAGGAAATCTACCTTTTCTTTTATATCCTCTACATGACCATGAAATATTTTTACCGGTAGGCAGGCCTCGTCAACACATACTTTTATGCCCATATTTAATATATTTTTATTGGTTTCCCCTGAAAGAACAATTTCATGTCCTAATTCCTCGTAAAAGGTTTTCCATAGGGGAAAATAATAGTAATATAATAAGCCTCTTGGCACTCCTATTTTCATTTTTCTTCCTCCTTTCGTACATTTATCTATTATTAACAATATTTATATTTTTTATAATGGAATCAACATTTCTTCAATTAAAAAAAGCATGCATAATATGCACGCTTGTGAAAAATGGATTTTCCCTAATAGATATCAGGGTCTTGAAATTTATTTTTTTTATTTGCTATCTGTTGAAGACTGATCATCATGCTCTTTTGGTACTGCATAAATAAGTCAACTTGTTTCTTTAAATAAAGAATAAAAAAAGTTAAAGCCATCAAAGCTATAAATATAACTAAGGGCTGCAATGTTGTGGTAAGGCTAGCTAACCCAAGTAAAAATTGATTCATCATAAATTCTCCTTTTGTATTTATTCTTACTTATAATTTTAAGTAGTTACTCTCTTCCTATAATTCGGATTTTATTTACTCCCCTTATGGCATATAAATCCCTTATGATCTCTTCGCCACTCAGGGACATCTCTCTGCTCTCAAAGGATATGGTCACATTTGCAATACCATGGGTGGGGATATTTTGATTTATGGTTAATATATTGCCCCTAGCCTTTGCAATAGCATCTAGTACCTTAGATAGTACTCCTGATTCATGACTTAGCATAAGGGCTATAGTAACTACTTTGGTTTTACTGGCTTCATAAAAGGGGAAAATTGAATCCTTATACTTATAATAGGTACTTCTACTGATATCCACTTTTTTAACGGCCTGTTGAATATTTTTTACTTCCCCAGTTTTAAGTAGCTCTTTCGCTTCTATTACTTTAATAAAAACATCAGGTAATACTTTAGAGTCTACCACAAGAAATTGAGAACTCATAAAAATCTTCCTTCCATACGAACTTTTACATTAAAATTAATTTTGTCCTTAGTGTATCATTTTCAGGATATTCGATGCAATGAAAAAGTATTTAAAATAATTTTCAGGGTAAATTATGTAGTATAATTTTTCAGCAAATTTCCTTACCAAAACCTGCAAACCATTTCACAGACTTATTTACAACTTTCTATTGAATATATATTTTCTATGTTCTATAATGAAAGCATCACATATATAACCCCTTAATCTTATAGAAATTACTCCCCTTTTTTCTATAGGATTTAATAAATTCCCCAAATAAGACTATACTCCGAAGTATAGTCTTATTTTTTTCTTTTCTCCATAATGTATTTAATTATAACTCCAGTGATCACACCTATTAGGCACCCCACTACGATATCTGTTGGATAATGTACATATAAGTACATTCTTGAAAATGCAATAAGGGCTGCCAAAGCATAAGCAGGTACCCTATATCTTCTCCTATTTAAAGCAATGGTTGTTGCTGCTCCAAAAGAAGAAGTGGTATGGCCAGAAGGAAATGAATAGGAAATGGGCTGCTTTATTAAGAGGATAAAGTCTTTTAAATCTGTAAAGGGTCTAGGTCTCGCTACAATTGGCTTAATAATAACATCCACAAGTATAGCTCCTAAAATTAATGTTACTAATACCATCCATCCCACTTTTCTATGCTTTTTAGTCACGATCAAAATAATTGCTATAAGAATCCATACAAGTCCCATATCTCCCAAGCGTGTTATCAAAGGCATTAGAAAATCTAGTATGGGATTTTTTATGACGGTTTGTATGAACTGCAAAATAGCAACATCCATTTTTAGAATGAAAGACATTCAGTCATAAACTCCTCTCCTTTATGTTCATTACAATATCTCTGTAAATGGCAAATATCTCAATATATCATTTTTAAATTTCCCTTAGTATTCTACAGGGGTTACCTAGGGCCACTACATTATTAGGAATATCCTTAGTAACAACACTTCCTGCCCCTATAGTTACATTATTTCCAATGTTTACTCCGGGACATAGAATCGTTCCTCCACCAATCCAGACATTATCTCCTATAGTGATAGGTTTAGAAAATTCCTTACCCGAAAGACGTTCAGTAGGATCAATAGGGTGAGCAGCAGTATAGATTTGAACATTGGGTGCTAAAAGAACATTATCTCCAATCTTCACCTTATTTACATCTAGTATAATACAATTGAAGTTGGCATAAAAATTTTCTCCTACTTCAATATTATATCCGTAGTCGCAATAAAAGGGAGCTTCAATATGGAAAGAACCTTTTGTTCTAATAAGTCTTTGAAGGATTTCCTTTCTTTTTTCTTTTTCACTGGGCTTGGTATGGTTAAATTCAAAAAACAGATTTCTTGCATATTCTCTTTCTTTTACTAATTCTTCATCACCAGCATCATAAAAAACGCCCTCTAGCATTTTGTCTTTTTCACTTATTGTCATTTTCTTCTCCTTTTTTCTTATGTATTAACTATTTTCTAATTGACTGATTGCTAAACAAATGAGTCCAATGGATAATAAGCTTATGGCCGTTTTCACCTCTAACTGATCCATAATATTTAAAACAAGCGTTGCAATACCCATGGCCAATGCAATTGCTTTGAAAATAGTTTGTTTTAAATCCTTCTTCATCAAACCACTCCCCCTAATTATAATTCAATTGTCTTTTTAGAAAAATACACCTAAAAAGCTAAATTTTATTCGTATTTGGAAAAATAGATAGTATTTTTCGAAGTCCCCTTAGGAATAATCCTTTGATTAATGTTATTTAATTTTATAGCGGAAGATAATGTGTATTCCTCAAACTCTAATGTAAAATTTAGAACTCCCGGAGAATCATCCCCCATGAAAGATATTTTTTTATATTCTTCTCCAAAGGAGGTCTTTTTTACAGCAATCCCCTCTTGAATGGTTTCTAATACTACATGATATAAAGCATTATCACTATTCTTTTCCAATTTGATTGTATAATATTTTGATTCACTTGTAATGGGCTCTATACTTACTTCTTTAGCATTTCTCAATTGTTTTGTGATCAATTGTGCCGCTATCCGAGCACCCTTTTGCATATAGCCTTGTTCTGTACCCCCATAAAAAGCTTTATTGCTTATGGAAAAAATAGTAAAGATCAGTCCTAATACCATAGATATTAAGGCCAATACGATTAGCAATTCAACTAAAGTAACACCCTTTTGCTGAGAAAATTTTTTAAACATTTTTCCTCCTAATTTTTTCTCTTAGTTTGTAATAAAGGTAGATAGAATAACTTTTGCCTCCTTTACATCTTTAATTTCAATCAACACTCCCTCGATATAACTCCCCTCCACATTCATGGTTGTGGGCTTGCGTATAATAGAAAGTCTATCATCTTGAACTTCATAAGTAGGGTTCTCCATGGCATTGTCCAATTCCTTTTGGGCTGCATATAAGAGGTTTGTATTTTCCCCTTGGGTTTTTATCATGCCAAGGCTGTTCACCATAAAGGTACTGAGTAAAAGCAATAGCATTCCTATAAGAGCGATGGAAACAATCACCTCTACTAGGGTAAAACCCTTCTCATTTTTTTTTAACTTCATTGCTACTCCACCAGCCTTTTCCTCTAGTACAAATAAAGTATACTCTTATTTCCATATGCCTCTTTCAAATTGGATGTCCCCAGAGCCCTCTGTTTCTATGGGAATGAAATCAGATGCATTTGATGGATAGTGTAATTGGGCATTACCCGTGGCTCTTAATGCTTTACTGATTATGGCTCCTGTGAATTTATTCGCGCTTATATGAATATATGCATTGGGTGCATATACTACAATTGCCTCAACTATTGCTCCTCCACTTATGTCAATATTGCTTGCCGCCGATATAATATTTCCTTTGAGGCCACCACCTCCTGTAATACTTAAATTAGCGTTACCAGAATAAAAGTTTGCTGCCATTTTTGTTTCATTGGAAATAGTGACTTTATTATCCCCATTATAATAAATAGTCACCTGTTCTGAATTCCCCTTTTGGTTGATAAAGCCCTTTACATAAAAATATTCGTCAACATAAATTTTTAGCTTACCCGTTCCTTTTATGTCAATATATCCCTGTTCAATATTCAATCTTTTGACCCTAATGATGCGTTCTTCTGATCCCACATCAATCGTTAACCTTGTATTGCTCATAATTTTAATCTCATTAAAATATCCATCTTCTGATATTGTGTAAGAGTCATTTCCCCCTAATGTTATATTTCCATAGGAAAATAAGTTTTCAGGAAAGTCCGGCATAGTAGGGGAAGAATATACCCTCTGGGAAGGTAGGTTATGAATTTTCTTTACATCAAAATCCATCCAATCTGGTTTCTTAAGGAATTTTTCTTTATCACCGCCTGGGCCTATATAGATATCCCCGTTAATCCCTGTCCCACCACCTGCTAGATCAATACTGCCAGGCTTGGTCGCATTCATTACAATATCTCCATGTATTTTTGCCGATCCATCTAGGATAATGTTTTCTTGGGCAAAAACGGCCATATCTAATTCTATTTCTGTAGATGAATTGATATCCCCCTTTAAAATATGGGTAACGGTCTCCTCCCTGGCATTTACTTTTCCGGTTGACTCAATCTTTATCTCTTCAAGACTTCCTGTTAGTTCAACCAAGTATTCATGGGCACCTATATTGCCTGTAAATGAAGTAGGAAATCTAATATTTTTCTTTTCAACATTTGTCATATTCATTAACTTTTGTACTGTAGCTTCAACACCCGATCTTGCTACATAATAAGCTTGGGTTTTATCTCGAGAAGCTGCAGTATCCTTTATTTCTGAGAGACTCAAGGTAGCAAGAGCAGTTGAAAGTATAATTAAAATCAGACCTATCATTAGTACCGTAACTAATAGGGAACCTCTTTCATCCTCTATAATTTTTCTCATATTATTCTCCTGAAATCTTTACTTTTGCACAAATACATATTTATTTTCATAAGATAGTCCCGATATAAATTCATACCCATTCCAATTAAAATTCTTTAATTGGGATAGACACTCCAACCTATTTTTAACAATATATCTTATCATTTGTCCTCTGGCCATTTTTGCAGAGGTTGCTATGGTTCTTAATTTTTCTTTTCTATAAACCTTGAATTCAATAGTTATAAATTGGTCATGGGGCTTTAGATAACGTTCAATGGCTTTTGAATATTCTTTAGAAGCTAAATTGATGACGGGTAAGTTGTGTTTAAATAAATCTCTATATAATCTATCTCCCCAGAATCCATATAAATTTTCTCCCTGGATCATCAGCTTTGTCTGCATTTCTAGTCGATAAGGGAGTATCCCATGAGTAGGCTTTATTTTTCCATAAAGACCGCTTAGTATCCTTATATGCTCATCCGCAAAGCGAAAATCTTCTATGGTAAAATCCTCTGGATTTATGTTTTTATATTGAAGTCCATGGTATGCTAGTAAGGCTGCTACTCCTTTCTTATCTGCATCCCATTGCTGGAAATTTTCAAAAGCCTCTAGGGCAAGGTCAGGGTTTATTTTTAGCAAACTTTCTAATTCCCAAGGATTATATTTCTTTAGGATTTCTACCAATTGTTTAGTATTTTCTATGTAGTCTGGAGTGGAAGTTTTTAATCCTTGTAAAGAAGCTTGTCTCATATTTTTTGCTGGTGATATAATGGCGATCATCGTTACCTCCTGATTGTATTCTTCTGAAAAGAATACTGGTTTTTTGATAATATTACAGTTCCTTATTTTTTTATACTGGATTGTTAATAAGATTTCTAATAAAAATGATTCTTACACTTATTGGGATTTTGCTGTTTTCATTCTCTTGCTTCATCCTTTAAACGCAAATTTATTATTGATCTTAATGATTTATTAGCTACATTATACCATAGAAAACAGCAAGACTTAGATAATAGAATTGTAGAAATTGGATATAAAAAAACACCTGTTTAAAACACAGATGTTTATAAAGGATATGCGACTAAGTCTATAAGCCGAGTTCTGTTGTTAAATGATCATCTATCTAGACCTATCGTTACCAATAGGTTCATGCGACCTACCACGGGACAGCGACGAGCAGCCGCTTATTTAATGTCCCTACTTGGTCTTGCTCCAGATGGGGTTTACATAGCCAATTAGTCACCTAATTGCTGGTGAGCTCTTACCTCACCTTTCCACCCTTTCCAGATAGCTCAAAAGCTATTTTCACCACATGTACCAGTATTTCTACCGGACAAGGGGTCTGGTGGTATATCTCTGTTGCACTGTCCTTGGAGTCACCTCCACTGGGTATTACCCAGCACCTTGCCCTATGGAGCTCGGACTTTCCTCATACACAACCTTGCGGTTTTGTGCACGCGATCATTCGACTTACTCGCAAAATTATTTTATTCAACCGGAATATTATTTTATCATGAATGATGATAGGTGTCAAAGGGAATTCCTTCCTTATTATGAGATATCTTCAACATATAATATTCGTCCACAATTTTCACAGGTATAGATGGTTTCATTTTGCTGGATATTCTTCAGTCTAATGATGGATATTCCCATATTGCAACCCGTACATGTTTCCCGATCTACTTTAACTAATATAGGCTTTATATCTTTTTTAAGATTTTTATAAATATCTAAAAAAGGTTTTTCTATTTTTTCTTGCAACTTTTCAATGTTCCCTTGCAATTCTTTTTGTTGATTTTCTATGTTTTTTATTTCTTCGTCATAAATTTCTTTTGATTCTTTGTATATTTTTTCTACACTTTTTAGGACTTTTTTGTTTTTTAGAATTTCCTTTTGTATTTCTTCTTTCCTAATCATCTTTTCCAGACTTTGATCTTCCACACTTTGAATTGTTTCTTTTAATAGGTTGATTTCCTTTTCTCTTTTTTGATAAATCTTTAAGTCATTAACGCTACCGTCGTATATTTCCTTCTCTATTTCTTTTAATTGGAAATAGAGATTTTTGCATTGGTGATTGTTTTTCATGAGAATGTTTTCTATGTCTTTATATTCTCGGATTAGCTTCTTCAGATTATTTCTGAGATTACAATGATCAATTTTCATTTTTTTTATTTTTCTTTCCATGGTAGCTAGATTCTTTTTTTCATTTACTTCCTCTAGGCTTGTTTCACAACTTTGCAATTTCCATAGCAATAGCATTTGATCCATTATCATCACTCCCCTAATAAGTTTTATTTTTACAATCTAATCGTAAGCAAAATCTCTTTTACTATTTCACAAGAAAACAGCTATCGTCTATCCAGTGATATAGAAAAGTTTTGTCTCTTGCTAGCAAGATGAAATTTCCTATATCAAAACAAAAATGAGAATAGGCAAAAAATAACCTACTCTCATTTCCATTCAAAAAAATCTTTATTTACTTTTGAACTTATCACTTGTACATCCCTTTTATCTCTAATAAAAGCTGCATCTAAATAGTTTTTCAATCCCTCGATGACAATAACTTCAGTGGCAAAATGCCCTGCGTCAATAAGGCAGATCCCTAGGTCCTTTGCCTGTTGTGCTTCGTGATATTTCACATCTCCTGTAATATATACATCTCCCCCTTGTCTAGCAGCTTGATGCATAAATTGGGCTCCGCTTCCCGTACATAAAGCTACTCTTTTAATAGATGAGGGGATAGGCCCTGATAATCTTAGCCTGTTTATATTTAATATGTTTTTTATACTCTGCAAAAAATCCTCATAGGAAATAGGCTGTTGTAAATTTCCTATTCTTCCAATACCAAAGACTTTTCCCTGGTTTTCCAAAGGATAAATGTCATAGGCAACTTCTTCATAGGGATGAGCCTTTATCATGGCTTTGATGACCTTAGACAGATCTGATTGAGGAACTATGGTTTCCAATCTATATTCTTGTGTATACTCTATCTTTCCTATATTGCCTATAAAAGGATTGGTTCCTTCTAGGGGCTTAAATGTCCCGGTACCTGGTGTTTGAAAAGTACAATGACTATAATTGCCAATCCATCCAGCCCCTTTGTTACTTAAAACATCTCTTATTTGTTCTTCATGGCCCTTGGGTACAAAAACAACGATTTTATATAATTTTTCTTGCCCTGTTTGAGAAAGAATTTCTATATTTTGTAGAGATAGTTTTTGAGCTAACATATCATTTAACCCTTGCTGGGCGATATCTAGATTGGTATGGGCTGCATATAGTACAATTTCATGCTGAATAAGCTCCTTTATCAGCCTTCCTGTGGGTAAATCCCATCGAATATGTTTTAGAGGTTGAAAAATGAAGGGGTGATGGGTAATAATCATGTTGGCTCCATGGGCAATGGCCTCTTGTATTACTTCTTCTGTCAAATCCAGAGATACCAAAACTTTTTGGATATCTGCTCGAGGATGACCTATTTGCAATCCCACATTGTCCCACTGTTCTGCTAGACTTTTCGGTGCCAATTGTTCCATTACTTCTATAATGGTCTGACATTTTACAGCCATTTTCCCACCTCCTCTAAGCTTTGGATTTTATCTAAACATTCCTTTATTCTTTCTTCGGCATTTATCGTCCTTTTTCCTTCACATTGATGAACAATTTTTTGTAATTTTGCTTTTTTCCGATGAATTAGGGGTTTTAATAAGGGATGTTTCTTATCTATCAAAGATTTCCCTACATCTAAAAATATTGGATGTTCTAAATCTTGTTTGCCATGGGTAGCAATAATGATTTCATAAATTCGCCTATCTTCCTGAGCTAAATCTTCTTCTATAATGGTGTAATTGTTTTTTAATAAGTATTCCTTTAGTTCTCTTTGTGCTACCATGGGTTGTAATATGAAGGTTTTAATGCCTCTAGTTACCTCCGGCGAAGCCTCCAATATGTTTCTAATGAGTAGACCACCCATACCTGCTATGACAACACTATTGATTTCCCTGGGCTTTATAGGCTGTAGTCCGTCTCCTAATCTGGTTTCTATGTATTTACTATAGCCAGCGCTATTTATTTG
Organism: Irregularibacter muris; assembly: GCF_024622505.1. Classification (NCBI taxonomy): domain Bacteria; kingdom Bacillati; phylum Bacillota; class Clostridia; order Eubacteriales; family Eubacteriaceae; genus Irregularibacter; species Irregularibacter muris. The sequence goes on along the minus strand of NZ_JANKAS010000002.1, from coordinate 67,479 downwards.
CTCCTGGGCTATGTTTATGGGTCCTTTATTTACATCAGTGGCAATAACCTTAGGACAGATTCCATTTTTTATTAGATATAAAGGAATATAAGCATGGTCTGTTCCTATATCTCCACAGATGGTATTTTTAGGTACGTGTTTTGCAACAACTTGTAATCTAGGTGTAAGATTCATTTTGTCTCCTTTATTAAAATTCTTTTTCAATTAAATCTTTTAAATCCCCATAAGAACCTTTGTAGTCAAAAACCGGTTCTTTAGGTCCCCGATGAATCAATTGATCTTCTAATAGAAAGGTGGTTATGCCTAATTTTTCAGCCACTAAGTCCTCTTCTACATCATTACCAATCATCATACACTCTTGGGAAGTTTTATGTGTTTTTTCTAATATTTCTTGATAATATTCTATATTTGGTTTGCAAGCATGCATTGTTTCATAGCTCGTAATTAGGGTGAAATCTTCTTCCTTTAATCCCGCCCATTCTAGACGATGAAGTACAGCTCTTTTAGGAAATAGTGGATTTGTAGCTAACACCAAGGTATAGCCTTTTTCTTTTAGCAATTCTATAATTTCTTTCACTAAGGGATGGGATGTGCAGGCTATTTTGGTTTTCATAAATTCATTGAGGTAAAATTCTTCAAATATGGGACTTAATTCTTCAAAATTTTTCCCTGTAGATTGAGTAAAATGATGGGCAAAAACCTCCATGTTGGTCATCTTAGGATCAGTATTTTTTACCATATGATTAGTGGCTTGCCATATATAATTGGCTATTTTATCAGAAGGAATATGTTGAGATAATTTTTTTGCCATTTCTCCAAAATAAATTTTGATAAAGTGATCCATATCTAGTGGTAATAGTGTCCCATCTAAGTCAAATAAAAATGTATTAATCATATTTACACTCCTTGGTATTTTATTCATAACCTCTTTTATGGTAATTATACCATAGTTGGAAAAAGTTTATGAAATATATATGTTTTCAATGGGAAAAATACTGATAAAGGAGGATGGCTTATGAAAAAGAAGAAAAACAGTAAAGATGGAAAAAAGGTTTTGCATACCACAAATATTGCTCCTATAAAAAATGAATTTTCCTGGGGTGGTACTACTCCCCAATGGCAAGAGGAAGCGGAAGAGCTAGTGGATAGTATCAATAAGGATGAGATAAAAGAAGAATAAAAAAAATAGTGGAATCACTATCTTTTGTATTGGTTTATTCTATTGATTTACTTTTTTGGGAATGGTGGGCCTTCAGGGACTCGAACCCCGGACCGACCGGTTATGAGCCGGTTGCTCTAACCAACTGAGCTAAAGGCCCAAAAAAGAAAATGGCTCCCCAGGCTGGATTCGAACCAGCAACCTATCGGTTAACAGCCGAGTGCTCCACCGTTGAGCTACTGAGGAACAATAATCACAATGATTATTATACTACTTTTTAGAAATATGTCAATATATATTTCTATTTTTTTCTATTAACTTATATATTTCTCAACAAGTTATAGGGTTCTTTTCTATTATGTGTATTTCTATCAAAATTTATACCAAGGAAACATAATATATGACGGGCTTTTCTATATCAAAATAAAAATGCGTGCCCTTGGACACGCATTGGTAAAGCAGCCCTGGGCTGCCTTATTAATCTAAATAATCTTTTAATTTTTTACTTCTGCTAGGGTGTCTTAGCTTTCTTAGGGCTTTGGCTTCAATTTGTCGAATTCTTTCTCTAGTAACATTAAATTCCTTTCCTACTTCTTCAAGGGTTCTAGCCTTCCCATCATCTAGCCCAAATCTTAGTCTTAAGACTTTTTCTTCTCTAGGTGTCAAAGTGTCTAGTACCTCTAATAATTGTTCCTTTAGAAGGGTAAAGGCAGCTGCCTCAGCTGGCGCTGGAGCGTCCTCATCAGGGATAAAATCCCCCAGATGACTATCCTCTTCTTCTCCTATGGGTGTTTCTAAGGATACTGGTTCTTGAGCAATCTTTAGTATCTCTCTTACTTTTTCTTCAGTAAGTCCCATTTCCTCTGCAATTTCTTCAGGGGTAGGCTCTCTACCTAATTCCTGTAATAATTGTCGTGATACACGGATTAATTTGTTGATGGTTTCTACCATGTGAACCGGGATTCTAATGGTTCTCGCTTGGTCTGCAATAGCCCTAGTGATGGCTTGCCTTATCCACCAAGTTGCATAGGTGCTGAATTTAAACCCTTTTCTATAATCAAACTTCTCTACTGCTTTAATTAAGCCTAGATTTCCTTCTTGGATAAGATCTAAGAATAGCATACCTCTGCCCACATATCGTTTGGCTATACTTACCACCAATCTAAGATTGGCTTCTGCTAATTTCCTTTTTGCCATCTCATCGCCATTTTCCATTTTTAGGGCTAACTCAATTTCTTCTTCCGCTGACAACAGGGGCACCTTACCTATCTCCTTCAAGTACATACGTACAGGGTCATCGATATTAATTCCTTCCGGTACACTAATGTCCAATGCTTCTTTTTCTGTCTCATTACTGCCTTCAGCTGTTGTATCTTCCAATACATCTATTCCTATCTCTTCTAATGATTCATATACTTTTTCGATTTGTTCAGGACTCATATCTACTTCTTCTAAAGAATCCATAACTTCTTTATATGTCAAGGAACCATCCTTCTTACCCTTTTCCATCAATTCTTTAACTTTTTTCTTTTTCAGTTCCAAATTTTCTTTACCCAAATGTACTCCCTCCCTTCTAGTTCCCTTTAAGGTCTTCTAGTCTTTTCTTCAGGCCAATAATCTCTATATAAATTTTATTAGAAGTTTCAGTGTCTTTCTCTCCATTTAAACTTTTTAGTTTTTGATTTAGTTCATCAATCTCGCTTTGAATTTTATATGTTTGTATAGTATTAATATACTCCATAATATTTTTCCCTATAAGCTCTCTATCTAATTCCTTTGTAAATATTGCTGCTACCCTTCTACTTTCCTCTTCTCTTTTAAATATATCCAATATTTGTCCGGGTATAACTGTTTCTTTATTATCCATCTTTTCAAATATTATTCTTGCTAATTTCCTATGAATTTCTTCTGTAAAGTCTTCCCATTGAATATGTTGGCTTATTTTTTGGAATAAAACCAAATCTTGCGAAAGAGCATTTAAAAGATTTTCCTCTGCCAAGACTATGGCTTTATTTTCCCTTTTTATGGGTTGATCTTTTTTATATGGAATAGTGTTCCTAATTTTTCCAGTTTTATTCTCAAGGCTATCAGTACGGATTTTCTTATTTCTAAATACTTCTGCTTTAATGGCAGCTTCATTAATCCCTGTTTCCTTTGAGACTTTCTGGATATAGGCGTCTATTTCAATCTCACTTTGAAGACTTTTTAAAATTTCTGCCACATCCCTCGTAAAATCTATTCTTCCCTCTGTGGTATTTATATTATACTTTTCCCTTAATAACAGAATTTTATATTCTACTAGGGAAATACCCTTTTTTATTTTATGAATAAATCCCTCCATTTTATGTTTTTTAATATATTCATCTGGATCCATTCCCTTGGGTAATTGTAATACTTTTACTTTACATCCCACTGAGGCAAGAACTTCTAAGGCTCTTAATGTGGCTTTTTGTCCGGCTTCATCTCCATCATAGGCAATAATGACTTCATTGGTATAGCGATTCAATAATTTTGCTTGCTCGGTGGTCAAAGCAGTACCTAAGGAGGCCACAACATTTTTCAATCCATATTGGTATAATGAAATAACGTCCATATATCCCTCTACAATAATGAGTTGTCCATCTTTTGCATGGTTTTTGGCATTATTTAAGCCATATAGGTGTTGACCTTTTGAAAATATTATGGTTTCGGGAGAATTTAGATATTTCGGAAGCTGCTGATCCAGAACTCTGCCACCAAACCCTATCACTTTATTAGTAAGATTAAATACTGGGAAAATAATTCTGTGTCTGAAGCGATCATAGAATTGATTTTGTTGGTTTTTTTTGGGGAGAACCAAACCAGATTTGGCAATATCTTCTACAGAATATTTTTTGGATAATAGGTGTTTATATAGACCTTCCCATTCATCCTTGGCATATCCTAGGCCAAATTTCGTGATTGTTTTCGTAGATATATTTCTCTTATTCAAATATACTAGGGCTTCTTTATTGCTTATTAAATTTTTATGAAAATATCTTGCAGCATCAATGTGAAGATTATATTGGATTTGTTTTTCCTCATACTTTTTTTTGTCAGCATGTCCATCTTTTTCTGGTAAAATCATCCCTACACGATTGGCAAGAAATTTTAATGCATCTACAAAACTTAAATTTTCTATATCCATGATGAAGTTTATAACATTGCCACCCACTCCACAACCAAAACAATGATAAAGCTGTTTATCTCCTGATACTGTAAAAGAGGGTGTGTTTTCAGTATGAAAGGGACATTTACCTTTAAAGCTGGATCCACTTTTTCTAAGGGAGACATATCCAGAGACAATATCTACTATATCATTGCGAGAGCGTAACTCTTCTATTAATTCTTCTGGGTATACAATAGACATCTATATCACCTTTTATCCTGATTTATTATATTATTTCGCCATTGATGTTGTTTTTCCTTCTTACTTTTCAAAAATAGAAAATCCTCAATTTTTTCTTTGTTGAGGATCTTTTATTATTATGTGAATAAGCTTTTCCAGGGATCTTTTAAAATCTACATCCTCTTCTTTTGTTCTTTTTCTTTGTTTAGTTGTCTTTACCTTCATTTTCCTTTGTTGCAAAGACAGGTATCTTTGAAGCAAATAATGATCTATATTATTTTCAGTAAATCTTTTCCCACTATTGGATAACACATAGGCTTTTTTATTTAGTGCCAAAGAAGCTAACCCATAATCCTGGGTAATTAATATATCTCCAGAGCATATTTTATTTAATATCGCCATGTCTACTGCTTGATCCTCATTATCTACTAAAATCCATTTAGAGAATATACTATAATCAGAGTAATGACTAAGGCTACAAAAATAAAAAGTTTGGATATTATATTTTAATCCAATCTCTGCAATTTCTTTTTTTACAGGACATGCATCTCCATCAATTAATATTTTCATTTTTCCCCCTATAAATGCCCATGAGTTTTCATTATTCGACATATCTATACATAATTCCTTCTTTTTATAAATATTTTTTAAACTTTCCAAGGGGCAGGAATAAAAAGTTCATAAAATTTGTTAATGGCATAGCGATCTGTCATGCCTGCAATGTAGTCTATAATAACTCTTTCTTTGGAATCTATATCCAATCTAGATGTAAATTCTTCAGGTAGATGTTCTACATTTTTTTGAAAATAATTATATAGTTCTTTTAAAATATGTTGCGCCTTTTTTTCCTCTTTTTTGGCTATGGAATCTATATATATATTTTCAAATAAAAAATCTCTTAATTGATTTGTTGCCTTTTCTACCACTGGGGACATATAAACATCACCAGAATCCATGCTATTGTTGATAATGTCTTGAATCATATGATTTATACGGTCTCCATGGCTAAAGCCCAATTGACTCAATACATCAAAGGGCAATTGTTCCTTTTTTAATACCTTTGCCCTTAGGGCATCGTCAATATCATGATTAATATAAGCTATACGGTCAGATAAGTGAACAACCCTTGCTTCTAAAGTCTCTGGTTGCCCTTCCCCAGAGTGGTGCAATATACCGTCTCTTACCTCCCAGCTTAAATTAAGCCCGTTACTTTTTTCTAGATAATCTACTACTCTTAGGCTTTGTTCATTGTGGTTAAAACCAAAGGAGCATATTTCATTTAATGTATCTTCCCCAGCATGACCAAAAGGAGTATGCCCCAAATCATGCCCCAGGGCAATGGCCTCTGTCAAATCTTCATTTAGCAGTAAGGCCCTGGCTATTGTGCGAGCTATTTGTGCCACTTCTAAAGTATGGGTCAAGCGTGTACGATAATGATCGCCCTCAGGTGCTATAAATACTTGAGTTTTATGTTTTAATCTTCTAAAAGCCTTAGAATGTATAATTCTATCACGGTCCTGTTGGAATATTGTCCTTATGGTGCATAGTTCATAGGGCCGGGTTCTTCCTTTGCTATTTACGCTCAAGGTAGCAAAGGGTGATAAAGTTTTTTTCTCCAATAGTTCTCTTCTCTCTCTAATATTCATAGCATCCCCCTCCCATTTTTCTTCTTATTTATATATATACCCTATCTTTATTCATAATCCTCTTTTTTGAGAATGAAACTCTTTAGAATTATATCCTACATTTATTAAGTTCATTCATTGGAAGATAGGAGGATGTTTTACACAGAAAAAAAGGGCCTTAAGCCCTTTTATCTTTTATTAAGAATTTGTGCCTGTGCAGCTGAAAGTCTTGCAATGGGAACTCTATAGGGTGAACAGGATACGTAGCTTAATCCTGTTTTATGAAAGAACTTTATAGATTCTGGGTCTCCTCCATGCTCACCACAGATACCAATTTTTAAATCGGGTTTCACTTTTCTACCTAATTCTACAGCCATTTCTACAAGTTTACCTACTCCCTCTTGATCAATACTTTGGAAGGGGTCTTGTTCTAATATGTCTTTTTCTACATATTCCTTCAAAAACTTTCCAGCATCATCTCTGGAGAAACCAAAGGTCATCTGGGTTAAGTCATTTGTACCAAAGGAGAAGAAGTCAGCCTCTTGAGCAATCTCATCGGCTGTCAAGGTTGCTCTAGGTACTTCTATCATTGTACCTACTAGATAGTCTAGATCCACTTCCGCCTCTTTGATGATTTCCCTAGCCGTTTCATGAATTACATCTTTTAGGTATTTTAATTCTTTTACTGTCCCTATCAAGGGAACCATGATCTCAGGCTTTATTGTTATATTGTTTTTCTTGGAAACTGCAATCGCAGCTTGAATGATAGCTTTGGTCTGCATGATTGTAATTTCAGGATAGGTTATGGCTAGTCTGCATCCCCTATGCCCTAGCATTGGATTAAATTCTTTTAAGGATTCGGCAATTTCCTTTACTTCCTCCAAGGAGATTTCTAGGTTATTCGCCAAGTCCTGCATTTCTTTTCCACTATGGGGCAAGAATTCATGTAGTGGTGGATCCAGTAGACGAATAGTTACTGGCCTTTCACCCATAGCTTCATAGATCCCTTCAAAATCTTCTCTTTGCACAGGGAGTAATTCTTCCAAGGCCTTTTCTCTTTGCTCTGTTGTCTTGGCAAATATCATTTTACGTACTGATAGAATTCTGGATTCGTCAAAGAACATGTGCTCAGTCCTACATAGTCCTATTCCTTGAGCTCCAAATTTAACAGCGGTTCTAGCATCCGCTGGTGTATCGGCGTTTGTTCTGACCAATAGGGACCTAATTTCATCAGCCCATTGCATAAGCTCACCAAAGGACCCTGATAGTGTAGGCTCTATAGTAGCAATATCTCCCCTATAGACCTTACCTGTGCTACCATCTAAGGATATAAAATCCCCCTCTGTAAATACTCTACCTTCTATTACAAATTCTCTTTTTTGTTCATTTACTTTTATGGTCTCACAGCCAGCAACACAGCATTTGCCCATTCCTCTTGCAACTACTGCTGCATGAGAGGTCATACCTCCCCTGGCGGTTAATATACCTTGAGCAGCATACATCCCTTCAATGTCTTCAGGGGAGGTTTCCTGTCTAACTAAGATAGTTTTTTCACCGTTATTGGCTGCTTCTATAATTTTTTCAGCGGTAAAATAAATTTTTCCTCTGGCTGCTCCTGGTGATGCAGGTAAACCTTGGGCTAACATTTGGGCAGCTTCTAATGCTCTTGGTTCAAAGGTAGGGTGTAGTAGTTGATCCAATTGTTTTGCGTCTATACGCAAAATAGCCTCTTCCTTTGAAATCAGTCCTTCTTCCACAAGTTCTACGGCTACACGCATGGCTGCCTCAGCTGTTCTTTTACCAGAACGGGTTTGGAGAATAAATAATTTTGATTCTTCTATAGTAAACTCTATATCTTGCATATCTCTATAGTGCTTTTCAAGAATTTCAGTGGTCTTTATAAATTGGTCATAAACTTCTGGCATCAATTGTTGTAATTGACTTATGGTTTTAGGCGTTCTGATACCCGCTACAACATCTTCTCCTTGAGCGTTTAATAAGAATTCTCCAAAGAGTTTCTTTTCTCCTGTAGAAGGATTACGTGTAAAGGCAACTCCAGTGCCACAATCATTTCCCATATTTCCAAAAACCATGGATTGAACGTTTACTGCTGTCCCTATCTCATGGGGAATTTCATTATATCTTCTATAGGCTATAGCTCTAGGGTTATTCCATGAGGCAAATACTGCTTCCACGGCCATTAATAACTGTTCCCTTGGCTCTTGAGGAAAGGCTCTACGCACTTCGCTCTTTACTATTTTTTTATATTCTTTTACAATCTCTTTTAAATGTTCTGCTGTCAGCTGAGTGTCTTCCATAAAGTTATTTTCTTCTTTGACTCTTTCTAAGATATGGTCAAATTTATATTTTGGAATGCTAAGAACAACATCAGAAAACATTTGAATAAATCTTCTATAACTATCATAGGCAAATCTTTCGTTTTGGGTTTTTTCTGCTAAAGCCAATACAGTATCGTCATTTAAACCTAGATTTAGGATAGTATCCATCATGCCGGGCATAGAGATCGCTGCACCGGATCTAACCGAAACCAACAGAGGATTCTCCTTTGATCCAAATGTCTTTCCTGTTTCTTGTTCTAGTTGGGATAGGTAAGTATATATTTCTTCTTTTATCTCCTCAGTAAGCTTTTCTCCTTTTTCGTAAAAAAGATTACATGCTTGAGTAGATATGGTGAAACCTTGGGGCACTGGTAAACCTATTCTAGTCATTTCCGCCAGATTGGCACCTTTCCCACCTAATAAGTCCTTCATCTTTGAATTACCCTCTTGAAACATATATACATACTTTTTCATTGGCCTATTTGCCTCCTCTTATGATTTCAAATATAATGGCTGCAGTTTCTTCAACTGCCCTAGAAGATACATCAATAACTGGACAGCCCAACTTTTTCATGATTGCTTCGGCATAATCTAATTCAGATAATATCCTTTCCATATTGGCATAGTTGGCATTTTCATCTAATCCTAAGGCTCTTAATCTTTCTTGTCGGATTTGATTTAGTTTTAGTGGATCAGTGGTTAACCCAATTAACTTTTTAGTAGGCACTTCATAAAGCTCTTTTGGTGGTTCTACTTCTGGTACGATGGGGATATTGGCCACTTTTAGATTTCGATTGGCGAGATACATGCTGAGAGGAGTTTTAGAGGTTCTGGATACGCCTACTAATACAACGTCAGCTTTTTTTACTCCCCTAGGATCTTTCCCATCATCGTATTTTACAGCAAATTCTATAGCTTCTACTTTTTTAAAATAATCTTCATCTAGTTTTCTATTTAATCCAGCTTCTCCTCTTGGTTGTTTGTGGGTTGTCTTTTCCATGGCTGCCAATAAGGGACTCATAATATCTACCACAGGTATATCCCATCTCTCAGCTGTCTTAACCAGATAGTCTCTAAGTTCAGGGGTAACAATGGTAAAGGCTATAACACATTTTTGTTTGAAAGCCTCTTCTATGATTTCGTCAATTTGTTCCTCATCTATAATAAAAGGAAACTTTTTTATCTCTCCTACATAGGAATTAAATTGAACAGAAGCTGCTTTAGCCACCAACTCCGCTGTTTCACCAAGGGAGTCTGATACCACGTATATTGTGGTATATTCTTTTTGCTCCATTTTCTCTCCTCCTTACTCTTTCCCAATTTTTACAAGTACTTCAGTAATGGTTGTTTTAGAAATTTTACCTATTATTTTTAGTCCTTCATTATCATTGTCATTTATTTTTTTTTCTACTACAGGCAAAGAATCAACTTCGTGATTAATAATTTTTACCGCTGCATCATAAAGGGATTCATCGGCATAAACATAAGCGATATTTGGCATCCTTGTCATAATCATAGCTACTGGCATTTTTTGTATATCATGATTGCCTATAGCTATTTTTAGAAAGTCCTTACGGGATATTATCCCCGATAAATTTTTTTCTTGATTTTGTACAAAAACGGTGCCTACATCTTCTAAAAATAGGGTTACAATGGCATCATATACTGTGGTCTCTTCAAATACAATTATTGGAAGTGACTTAACCTCTTCCACATTTAAGTTTTTCATATAGCTACCAATGGAACTTAAAATGGATTTTCCTGAATAAAAGTACCCTACTTTAGGGCGAGCATCTAAAATGCCTATCATGGTTAATATGGCTAGATCAGTCCTTAGGGCTGCCCTAGTTAAGCTAAGCTTTTCTGCAATCTGTTCACTGGTAATAGGCTGATCTTCCTTCACCATTTCAATAATTTCTTTTTGGCGACTAGATAAATCCATGATACTCACCCCCTTAAAGCTCATATATATAGCTTTTATTTGATATGTGTTATACTATTTAAAAAGATTATACTATATAGTGTACATCACATGCAAGATAATTATCATTTTTTTGTTTTTCTTTTCACTTTCTATCTCTAAATAACAAACCCCTTACTCTTGAGTAAGGGGTTTGTTATTTAGTATTTTATTTTTTCCATTAAAAATGATTCTAATTCATCTATGGAGAGACGAATTTGATCCATTGTATCTCTGTCTCTTATGGTTACGCTATTATCCTCTAGGGTATCGAAATCCACTGTTATACAGTAGGGAGTACCAATTTCATCCTGTCTTCTGTACCTCTTTCCAATACTTCCTGCTTCATCATATTGTATCATGAAGTTTTTACTTAACATTGCAAAAACATCTTGGGCTTTATCCTTAAGTTTCTTAGTTAAAGGCAGTACAGCCGCTTTGATAGGTGCCAATTGAGGATGGAATTTTAGCACATTACGGCTATCGTTGTTTTCTAACTCTTCCACATGATAAGCATCCACTAAAAATGCTAAAAGCACCCTGTCTACTCCTACTGATGGCTCTATACAATAGGGAATATATTTTTCATTGGTAGTAGGATCCATATAAGACATATCCTGTCCCGAATGATTTTGATGTTGTTTCAAATCAAAATCTGTACGGTCGGCAATACCCCAAAGTTCTCCCCACCCAAAGGGGAATTTATATTCTATATCTGTAGTAGCATTACTATAGTGGGAAAGTTCTTCTTGGCTGTGATCTCTTAATCGAAGGTTTTCCTCATCTAATCCTAGGTCAACTAGCCAGTTTTTGCAAAAGTCTCTCCAATAGGTAAACCATTCTAAATCTTCTCCAGGTTTACAGAAAAATTCTAATTCCATCTGTTCAAATTCTCTCGTTCTAAAAATAAAGTTTCCTGGGGTGATTTCGTTTCTAAAAGATTTGCCTATTTGGGCAATTCCAAAGGGCACTTTTTTCCGTGAACTTCTTTGGACATTTTTAAAGTTGGTAAATATGCCCTGGGCAGTTTCAGGTCTTAGATAAATGTCTGATTTTGAGTCTTCCACTACCCCCTGATGGGTTTTAAACATTAGATTAAATTGTCTTATATCGGTAAAGTCCCTTTTGCCACACTTAGGACAGGGGATTTGTTTATCTTCAATAAATTTTAGCATTTCTTCGTTGCTCCAACCATCAACAACGATGTCTTTCTCCTTCTCGTGCATAAAGTCCTCAATGAGTTTATCTGCTCTAAAACGGGTTTTGCATTCTTTACAGTCCATCAATGGATCATTAAACCCCCCAATGTGGCCAGATGCAACCCACACTTCAGGATTCATTAGAATAGCAGAATCTAGGCCCACATTATAAGGGCTTTCTTGAACAAATTTTTTCCACCAAGCTTTTTTCACGTTATTTTTTAACTCTATTCCCAAGGGGCCATAATCCCATGTATTTGCTAACCCCCCATATATTTCTGATCCTGGAAATATAAATCCCCTAGTTTTGGCTAAACTAACAACGTCATTCATTGTAATCTCTGTACTCATCATTTTTCCTCCCTTGCTTATATGTAAAAAAACAAAAAACAAAAACCTTCCATCCCTAAATAAGGGACGAAAGGTTTCTTCCGCGGTTCCACCCTTGTTGGCCTGATGACCCACTTCATGGTTGTACTCCAAAGCGCCCTTCATAAAAGTCTTTTGCTAGGCTTCCACCCTCTCTAGCTCGCTAAATAAAGTTTCTTTTATTACTCTTCTTTTTCATAGCACATTATTGTATTTTAAATTAAAGTATCAAAAAAAATTGGTTTTGTCAACTATTGTTTATATTTTCTGCATCGTTTTCTTTATTAAAATATTCCTTGGCCTTTTTTTCAGCCATTTTAACCATATCTTCCACTTCTTCATTGATATTGATCTTATCTTTATAGGGTCTTTCAATTTCTATGGTACATTTTGCTACAAAGGCAACGGCAGCACCTAAAGCTGTTATATAAGGCATAAATACTGCTCCAACAGCTCCAGCAGTGATGGGAATATCTAAGATCAGGTCGTTACCTTTTTTTATTTTAATGCGATTTACATTCCCCATCTTTATAATTTCTTTTAATTTTTCAACAACATCTGTACCTGCAACATTAATCTTTTCTGTCCAGACAGTCCTATTTTCTTCCAAATAAATCAGAGCATCTAATACGTCTCCATTGGTGTTTTCTAAGGCTTCTTTAGCTTCTTTATAGGTCACACCAGCTCGTTCTCTTAATATGTCGATCTTCTCCATGAACTCATCCACTGATATCATCTCCTTTCTTAGGAATATATTCCCTACTATTTATAGTATTCAAAAAATCTAAAGAGTTAAATGTCTTTTCTAAATATGTGGATACATAATGGTTCATTATTCTTTGTAACTGTTGTATGGTATTCTTGCTTTTTTGTAATTGGGCCAACTTTGATAAGGGTTGATGCAGCCCAAAGAAAAGAATTTCCTGTCCTTCCTTTGTTATGGTCATGGCATAGGGATCCATCTTCATACAGTTTGGGCAAATTAATCCTCCTAGTTTATTACTCATTCTAAAATTCCCTTGTAATTCCTTTCCACAGGAGACGCAATCTGTTAAATGAGGTGCATATCCTGTTAGAGCCATTAATTTAATTTGAAAGGTTAGTACAATAAGATCTGCATCTATTTGACTGTTATTTGCTAAGTAATTTAAGGTGTGTATAAGTAATAAAAAAAGTTTTTCTTCTTTTTCGTTTTCTTGTGTAGCTGCATTGATTAATTCGATAACATAGGAAGAATAAGTTAGTTTTTCTAAATTCATTCTTAATTTAAAAAAGGATTCTCTTAGTTCACATTGATTAATATGGGCCATATTCCTACCTTGGTAATAAATAAAATCACTATAACAAAACAGTTGAGTACAGGCTAAAAAACGATTTTTTGTTTTTCTTGCACCTTTAGCAATGGCTTGGATTTTACCATATTTTCTTGTCAATATAGTCAATATCTTATCCGCTTCTCCATAATTCACTTGTTTTATTACAATTCCTGATGTTTTGTATAATCCCATATTATATCATCCTTATATTAATGGTTCCTCCCAAGGGACACTTTCGAGAGACTCTTTCGGGTTTTCCTTTCCAACGGGAATGTCTATATCTTCATCTTGACCAAATTCTTCTTGGCCGAACTCCTTATAAAGCATATACATATCAATTTTTCCTGTTTCATAAAATGATTCCCAAAATACTTTTTTCATAATCATGTCGCCTCCCTTTTAGTCACATTTCATAAAATTAGGGTAACCCGTGCTTTTAAATCTATACCCTGTATTATTTGGTATTTTCCTTTCATTTTGTGACTAACTAGGAGATCTTTTCTAATTTAATCTATTATACTCGTTGAATTATCGAGACAAATCCTTCATTCAACAAGTACAATCATTTCATTTATTGATATCCTAAATCCTTTAATTCCCGAAGTTTATTTCTCCAGTCAGGTCTTACTTTTACCCATAATTGCAGATTGACTTTGCTACCTAATAAGTTTTCAATATCTCTTCTAGATCTGGTGCCTATTTCCCTTAGCATTTTCCCTTGTTTGCCTATAATAATTCCTTTGTGCGTGTTTCTCTCGCAATAAATGTTAACATCAATATCTAAAAGATTCTTTCCGTCTCTTTCCTGCATGGAAATGACTTCAGTGGCAATGCCATGGGGTACTTCTTGTTGTAAAAGCTGCAAAGCCTTTTCCCTAACTAATTCGGCAACAATCATACGCTCTGGTTGATCAATGATCATATCCTCGGGGAAGTATTGGGGTCCTTGGGGCATTTTTTTTGAAATTAAGTGGATTAAATTTTGTATATTTTCACTATTGCGAGCTGAAATGGGAATAATATCCTCTATTTGTTCAATCTCTTTATATAAATTGATTTTTTCTAATAATTGATCCTTGGTGAGTAAATCCATTTTATTGATTACTAAAATCACTGGCGTGTTTACCTCTTTCAGGACATCAAAAACATATTGATCGCCAGTTCCTATATACATGCTTTCATCTACCAAAAACAAAATAACATCTACTTCATTTAAAGTCTGCTTAGCTGCCTCTACCATATATTGACCAAGCTTATTTTTTGGTTTATGCATTCCTGGAGTATCAATAAAAATCATTTGGTAATCTGGTTGGGTATAAATACATCTTATGGCATTTCTAGTGGTTTGGGGTTTATTGGATATTATGACAAGTTTTTCACCCATAATTTGATTGAGCAAAGTAGATTTCCCTACATTGGGCCTGCCAATAATGGATACAAATCCCGATCGATAATCTTTATTCATTTGCTCTTGCCTCCTTGGTAACCATTAAATCTTCATCATCAAAAGCATAGGGTAGTAAATCTTTTATTTCCAGAGTCAAAACTTTACCTTCTTTGTTTTGAAAGATTAATTCAATATCTTTAGCAAATTCTTGAATCACCTGCCTGCAGATACCACAGGGATATGTATAGCTTGGGTGCTTGCTCACTACTGCTAAGGCTACAAACTGCTTATATCCTTCTGATATGGCTTTGAAAAATGCTGTCCTTTCTGCACAGTTGGTAGCACCATAGGACGCATTTTCAATATTACATCCTGTAAAGATTTTTCCCTCTTTCGTCAGTAGGGCCGCGCCTACAGGAAAGTCAGAATAGGGTACATAAGCCATTTCCATAGCTTGCTTAGCCTTCTTTAGTAAGGTTTCTCTCTTGCCTTCATCTATCTTCAAATTTTATCCTCCTCTACTTTTCTTTTACTTGAATTTTTATTTTATCAATTCTTCTTTGAGATACTTTTAATACTTTGATGAGAACATCTTCAAAATCAATGATATCTCCTTCTTTTGGTATTCTACCCAACATGTTAAAGGCAAATCCACTTATGGTTTCAAAGTCATCCTCAGGGAAATTTGTATTTAAAATTTCATTTATCTCTTCAATAGATACCCTAGAAGTAACAATTAATTCTCTCTCATTAAGAATTTGTATTTCATCTTCTTCTTCATCAAATTCATCAAATATATCACCCACAATTTCCTCTAATAGATCTTCTATGGTCACCAATCCCGCTGTACCACCATATTCATCTAAAATAATAGCCATATGCACCTTGTTTTTTTGTAATTCCTTTAACAGGTCATTTATTTTTTTACTTTCTGGAACATATATAGCCTTTCGCATTAGTGTTCTAATATTTTTTG
This sequence comes from Irregularibacter muris, assembly GCF_024622505.1. NCBI lineage: Bacteria > Bacillati > Bacillota > Clostridia > Eubacteriales > Eubacteriaceae > Irregularibacter > Irregularibacter muris. The sequence continues at coordinate 51,782 of NZ_JANKAS010000002.1, read as the reverse complement.
TTTTATCCTTTTCAATAGAATAATTCAGCAAATCCTTAGCATATATTATTCCTATAATGTTGTCAATACTCTCATAATAAACAGGAATCCTTGAATAGCCTGCTTCTACAATAGTTTCCATAGCCTCTTGCAGTGAACTAGTGACTTCTAGACCGGTTATATCAATCCTTGGTATCATAACCTCTTTAGCTGTAATATCATCAAATTCAAATATACTTTTTATCATCTCTGTTTCTCTTTGATGCAATAATCCTTCCTCTTGCCCCACATTGACCAAGGTCTTTATTTCTTCTTCCGTAACAAAAGGAATGTTCTCCCGTATATTACCTCCCATTATTCTAATAAATATTTTTGTAATATAGCTTAAAATTCTGATTACTGGTGATAAAACCACTGAGAGCATTTCTAAGGGGCGTGCAACAAAAATAGCTACTTTATCTGGTTGTTGTGCCGCATAAGTTTTCGGTGTAATCTCTCCAAAGATAAGAATGGTTAGGGTCATAATGAGTGTGACTAAAACCGTGCTCCCCCCTAAATAATCCACGGTCAATTTTGTGGCTATAGCCGTCGCCCCAATATTTACAATATTATTTCCTATCAATATGGTATGAAGTACTCTATTAGATTTTCCTAATAATCGACGTACAATGTCTGCATCCTTTAGTCCCTTCTCCTTTAATTGCCTTACTTTTATGGCATTCATAGAAGATAGGGATGTTTCAGCGCTGGAAAAAAAAGATGATAATAATATAAATATAATAAGTAATGCTATTTGTATATATATTTCAATGGGCATATAAAAAGCCTCCCCTAATTCATTCAAAATACTATTGATAACTTTTTACCATGCATATCTTGGCATAGCTAATAAAATTAATCCTATTCTATTTTTATCCCTCCTTTATCTATTATTATGCTAATAAATAAGCTGAAAAATTAAAATAGTAACTAAAAGTCCTAAAATTGATCCCACAATCACCTCATAAAAATCATGGATCTTTCCTTCAATACGACTTTGGGATACCAAAAATGCCAATAAATAGGCTAAGGTGGCTACTAACATATTTTCCGTGATAAAAGTGATAGCTGTAGCCAAAGAAAAGGAGATAGCGCTATGCCCGCTGGGCATCCCTCCCACCATGTATGACCCCTCACTAAATCTGGATTTTATGGCAATAACAGCTGCGACTACAAGGATTAGGCTGACAAAGGTGAGATGACCTGGCGATTGTTGTACCTTATGGATTACATTCTTTGTCATTGGACTAAATTTATCAAAAAATAATACATAGGCTACAATCACCGAATTGATAGCCGAAACTAGCACTGCTCCTGCTGCAACATTTTTTGCAATTTTAGCTAAAGGATGGTATGTAGAAGTATATAGGTCAATCGTTGCTTCAATAGCTGTATTGATCATCTCGGAAATGATTACTAAGCATATGGTAAAAAAAAGAATGATAATTTCTACTCTACTTAAATCCATAAAAAGACTCGTCAATATAACTAATAATCCGATAGTAAAATGTATCCTCATATTCCGCTGGGTTTTTAAAGTGTAGATCAAACCAGAAATAGCATAGTTGAAACTCTCTATTATTTTTCTTACTTTCATCATAACACTCCACCTAATAAAATTATCTATTAATTTGTAATGCCTCCATAACTGCCTCTTCTTTTTCTCTCATGGCCTTTTTTTCCTCTTGGGTCATATGATCATAGCCAAGAAGATGGTATATCCCATGAACAGTTAAATAGGAAAGCTCCCTACTGAAGGAATGTCCGTATTCTTCGGCTTGCTCTAGAGCTTTAGAAATAGAAATGATAATATCCCCTAGTAGGATTTCTTCTTGGGCTTGTACCATATTATCTAAATCTTCTCTTTCAACAAGGGGAAAAGAAAGAACATCTGTGGGCGTATTTTTATTTCTGTATTCCCTATTTAATTCTTGTATTTCCTCATTACTCACAAAGGAGATGCTGACTTCCACTGGCACAATTACACCTTCTAGTTCTAAGGCTATATTGATTACCCTCTCTAATTGTTTTTCAAAATGGGAATCTATATCCTTTTCCTGCTGTCTATTATCAAAAAATACACTCATCTCAAACTTCTCCTTTCTTCTCCTTTAAATAACCTTGATGTCTAGTAAAAATATGTGAAAAGATAGTTAATTTTAGTATAACCAAAACCACTATAGATAAATTTAGATATCTCTTTAAAGAGATATCTAAATTTACTCTTTCTTTTCGTAAACTTCATAGGCTTCAATAATTTTTTGTACTAAGGGGTGGCGCACGACATCAGATTTAGTGAGATAAATAAATTCAACGCCTGGAACATTTTCTAATATTTTTGTCACTTTTTTCAATCCTGAATTTTTTCCATTAGGTAAATCTATTTGGGTAATGTCCCCAGTGACAATCACCTTTGATCCAAAACCTAAACGTGTTAGAAACATTTTCATCTGTTCAGGAGTGGTATTTTGGGCTTCATCTAAAATAATAAAGGAATCATCTAAAGTCCTTCCTCTCATATAGGCCAGAGGAGCAACCTCTATAATGCCTTTTTCTATATAGTTTTGATAGATATCTACGCCCATAATGTCATAAAGGGCATCATATAAAGGTCTAAGATAGGGGTCTACTTTTTCTTGAAGATCACCAGGTAAAAATCCTAATTTTTCTCCTGCTTCTACCGCAGGTCTTGTGAGGATAATACGACTTACTTCCTCTCTTTTAAAGGATGCCACAGCCATTGCCATAGCTAAATAGGTTTTTCCTGTCCCAGCTGGACCTATCCCAAAGATAATTTCATTTTTTTTAATGGCCTGAACATATTTTCTTTGTCCTAAAGTTTTACTACGAATTTGTTTGCCTTTAGCTGTATAGCAAATCACATCCGAAAGAGAAGAAAACTTTTCTTCCTTTCCTTCTTTTCCTAAGTTTACTATATATTCAACACTTTGTGTTGTGATGGGCTCATTGTGTTTAATACTTGCCAATAATTGATTTAGTATACTTTTTACCCGAGATACATCCTCCTCATTACCGATTATTTTAATGGAATTGTCTCGGGATAAAATCTTTACAGGATAATGTTTTTCTATAATTTTAATATTTTCATCATAATTTCCAAAAAGCTGCATTTGATATTCTAGATGTTCTATATCTATTTTTTCTTCTTTTTGTTGTTCCAAATATTTTTCCTCCCTTTGCTAGTTAATTTCTTTCATGATACTTATTTTTTCAATAGCTTCAATAAATACTTTAACCCTTGCTGTATTTTCTTTATGACTGATAATTTCAACTGTATTTTTGCTTACTTGTATATTTTCCCCTATTTCCTCTTCTATATGTTCTTTTACCTGCTTTAATGCTTTTTCTTTTATTTCCGATTCTGTTAACACCTTCTGCTCTTGCTTGGGAGAATATTTAATCTTTTTTATATATAGGGGGAATTTAAACTTTAACTTGTTAAAATCTGGTATGGTCTCTATTATTTTATCATATTTTTCATCGGATATATTCGCTTTTTTTAGGGCAAATTCTTTTTTCCCTACTACCAATAAGTTTTCGGTGGCCATTTCCTTAGTCTCTATTGCTGGGGCAACTTCAGTAGGGATATCTACAATTTCTTCATACCAAGTTTTGGCAAAAATATCTCCTCTAGCATGTACTCTTTGAATTTCCTCTTCCCCTACGGTTAACTCTCCACTAATCAGCACATCCCCTTTTCTTACCAATTGTCCTTCTGTTACTACGGCTTCTCCTCCAAAAACCAATATTTGGTGTATAATTCCATCTTTTTTTGCAACAACATGGGTAGGGGTGGTAACATCTATCATTTCAGGTGGTTGTTCTTTCTCTATAATTGCTATTTCAGCCTTAGTACCTTTTATTTCAATATTTACATAGGATAATTTGGGATTATTTAAAAGTAATTTTTCTCCTACTTCTTTTTCATCAAATTTATATTTTAATGTGCCTCTTTGTAATCCCAACTCTTTCAATTGCCCTAGGATTTCCGTCTTGGAAATGCTTTTACTCTCTTTTACTTCAACAGTCCAGATAAAAGAAGTCAAAAAATATATAAGAGCCAGTACAATAACCGCTCCTCCAACGAAAAACTTTCTTTTTCTCATTTTTCCTAGAATAAATGGTAACCCCCGTTTATCGATGATTTCCAGTCTGCAGGATGCCTTTTTTATGATATTTCTCATCCTCTTAAAATCATGCTTGCTGACTTTAATATACAAAACGGTATTGGATTCACGAAAGATATCCCATGTGAAAATTCCTTCTTTGACCACTAGATTTAAAAATTTTTCTAATGCAAAACCTTCAATTTTAATGATAACATAACCCTTAAAATAATGCCACATTTTAACAATTAGCACTGTTTACACCTCTTTTATACAATAAATTCAAAGGAGGAGATATTACCCGTTATAATAATTTCTTCTTTTATAATGGTTTTTATATAAAGATTTTTACCCTGAATTTTTAACATTCCTGAATTGGTACTTACTCTAATTTGTTCAAGGGTATATTCAATAATTCCCTTATGATTTTCAATGACTAACTGTATATTGCCAATTGAAGTAATCTTTGGCAAATCCAGCATAATTTCCTTGGGAAGCTCTAAAACTTCTGCTACATTCGTCTTAATATTTGTTAATTTTTCTCCCATTTTATCACCTTCCCTCCATATTTATATCTATGCGCCCTTTATTTTTACTATGCAAAATACCTCATAGAAAAAGAAACAACCAAAACACTGTTTTGGTTGTTTCTTTTTCTATGATTAGTTTTTATACTATTTTCTCCTGGCTTTTGGAGGACCTAATATTTCAGAAAAAATAATCCCTTGTAAAACCGAATCTTGGGAAAACTCTAGAGATACCTTTGGGTTTTCGTCCTCTTTTTCTCCTAGGCTATGATGAAAAGTATTTTCAACTGGGGGGTCCATAGCTATATTTCCCTCTATACCCCTATAAGATGTCCCATAATCTTTTTCTCTATTAGATGCTGTTTGAGTATAGGAGATTTTCTCCCTATCTTTTTCATACTGTTCTAAAGGTGTTTGAGGACTTTCTTGTATATTTTCCTCTTCAAAGATGCCCTTTATATCCTTTTTTAACTCTTGAAATATATTTCCCAAAGGTTGAGAGGTAGATTTAGGGATAGGTTTAGATGAAGGATTGTAGCTTACTTTTCTTCGATTTTCTTCATCTTCTTTTTTCTGTTTATTGCTATTACTTATCCCCTTTACAATAGGTATAGCAATAAAAATCAAAAGGGGAAGTAAATTCTCTAATATAAACTCCATTTTTTCACCGCCTTAGAGGCAATTATTTATTCTTATCCTTTTTTTGAGACTCTCCTTTACCTAATTTGGAAATAGAGTCCCTCATGTCGGTATCTGCCAAAACATTTTTCATATTGTAGTAATCCATAACTCCAATATTTCCTTCTCTTAGGGCATCAGCCATAGCCTTAGGCACTTCGGACTCAGCCTCTACCACCTTAGCTCTCATCTCTTCTACAGCGGCTCTCATTTCTTGTTCCTTGGCTACCGCCATGGCTCTTCTTTCTTCTGCTCGAGCTTGAGCTATTCTCTTGTCAGCTTCTGCTTGATCAGTCTGTAATGCTGCACCTATATTTCTACCTACATCTACATCAGCTATATCAATAGATAGTATTTCAAAGGCAGTCCCTGCATCTAATCCTTTGTCTAAAACTCTTCTAGAAATTAAATCTGGATTTTCTAACACGCTTTTATGACTCTCTGCACTACCTACTGTAGTGACTATACCTTCTCCTACCCTCGCAATGATGGTATCTTCACCGGCTCCACCAATTAATCTATCTATATCAGCTCGTACAGTGACCTTTGCCGTTGCTTTTACTTCTATACCGTCTTTTGCTACTGCTGCAACAACTGGAGTTTCAATAACCCGTGGGTTAACTTTCATTTGTACAGCTTGAAGCACATCTCGACCTGCAAGATCAATGGCTGCCGCTCTTTCAAAACTTAATTCAATATCTGCCCTTTGAGCTGCGATAAGAGCATTTACTACTCTATCTACGTTTCCTCCGGCTAGGTAATGAGCCTCTAGTTGATTTACTGTGATATTTAGTCCTGCTTTGCTGGCTTTAATAAGAGGATCTACTACTCTCTTAGGAATAACCCTTCTCAATCTCATCCCTACTAGAGTAAATATTCCAATAGGCACCCTTGCAGCTAAAGCAGCAATCCATAAACCCACTGGTACAAAAGTAAATAATATGGCTATTAATACAAAAATCAAACCTACAATTACAATTAATCCTAATAATTGTGGCATTTCATCAGCCTCCTTTAATCAATTTTCCTTACGATAATTCTTCTTCCTTCAGTTTTGATAATGTGAATCTTTTCCCCTTTTTCAATGAAAGCATTTTCTGAAACGGCATCTAATTTTCTTCCCTCTACTAATATACTACCAGAAGGACGCAAAGGAGTCACGCTTACACCTGTTTTGTCTTTATATTCTTTAAAATTTTCTGAACCCACATATCCGCTAACAGTATCTAAGGATGTGGGTAGAGTCAATTTATCGAAGAACTTATTTTTAGGCATAAACTTAATGAGTACAAAAAAGGCAATTAAGGTGAGTATAGCGGTAATGATTAAGGAAATAATAGCTTGCTCCAAGGAAGAAGAAGCCATGATAATACTGGATACTAATAAAATCATTCCTAATATTCCTGGTATTCCAAATCCTGGCACAAAGATCTCTACCAGTAGAAAAACAAGACCTAGCAAAAATAATACCATTATCATTCCTGTACTATATCCCGCTAATAAAACCCCTCCAAAATACAATCCAAAGGCTACCAAACTTATTCCACCTCCTAACCCAAAGCCTGGAGTCAGCAATTCAATAATCATTCCTATAAATCCTACAGTTAATAATAGGGAAGTTGCTGCTACACTTGTTGTTAAAGATGCCAATCTTAATTGAAAAGATGGAGATAATTCCTTCAATTGCTGCTTTGCTAAACCTGACTCTTGCATCACTCCTTGGATGCTGTCTTCTACTCCATCAATAAAATGAAGTTCCATGGCTTCCTGAGTCGTCAATGTTAATAACTTTCCCTTTGCTACCACATTGGGTATTTCAATGTTGGCATCGGCCATCGCAGCCACCAACATGGGGTCTCTATCCCTTATTTGGGCAACATTTCTTAATTTTCCTGTCCAATAGCTAATATATTTTTCCTCATTGGGTCTGGTCTCTGCCGCACCTATGGTTGCCCTAGGAGACATAATTATTTTTTCTGCTGATATGGTAATGATGGTCCCTGCTGATATGGCCTCTCCATTAACATAGGCTATGGTAGGTATTGTAGAATCTAAAATAGCCTCGCTAATATTTACCGCCTTATCCACCTGACCACCAGGAGTATCAATATCAAAAATAATGGCACTTCCACCATTGGTCTCAGCTTCTTTAATCCCCTCTTGTACAAACTTTTCCATGGCATTTCCTACTTCCCCTTTTATGGGAATGACATATACCTTGCTATCAGCTGCCTGAACATCCTTTGCCCCAATAAAAATAATGATGAGAAAAATACTCAGCACCATGGGTATCCACTTTTTCATTTAGATCACCTCTTTTCTCTATCTATTTACCCTTATTATAGATTTATATCCCTTTTTATTCCCCTATAAGCATTTTATTGTATTCATTGACTTCTTATTCTATATATTATTCTCTTCTACCCTTTATCTATTATTCTAAAATTAGTCCAAGTCTTATATAGACAAAAAAAGAACATAAAACCTGAGTACTCAGGCTTCATGTTTTCTTTATCCTTGTAAATGTTGTTTGACAAATTTATTTATCAATGCTCCATCTGCTCTACCCTTTACTTTGGGCATAATGGCGCTCATTACCCTTCCCATATCTTTCATGGAATTAGCTCCCACTTCCAAAATTGTATCAGCTACAATTTGGTCAACTTCTTCCTCGGATAATTGTTGGGGAAGGTACGCAGATAATATTTCAACTTCTCTATTATTCTGCTCTACTAGATCTTGGCGATCAGCCATTTTAAATTCTTTGATAGCATCCTTACGTTGTTTAGCTTGTTTTGCAATAACTCCGATGATTTCTTCATCATCTAGCTCAACTTTATTATCTTTTTCAACCTGTAATATAGCTGCTCGCACCATTGTAATGGTAGATTTTCTGATGGCATCCTTTTCTTTCATGGATTGCTTTAAATCCGCTAAAAGCCTCTCTTTTAGGGACATAAAAACACCTCAACTTTATTAGAATTTTCTTTTTCTTTTTCTAGCAGCTTCAGATTTTTTCTTACGTTTTACACTTGGTTTTTCATAATGTTCTCTTTTTCTTACCTCAGATAAAACACCTGATCTAGAACACTTTTTCTTAAATCTACGAAGTGCACTCTCTAAAGATTCATTATCTCCAATTTTGATTTCTGACATTTATTTCCCTCCCTCCGCTATAACAGTAACACTTAATATCTAATGATTACTGGATTGGTACGTGGGATGCATTAGCATTAAACACAATATTTATTATATATTACTCAAAGCGGGCATGTCAATATATTTCCTTTTCTAACAATATTTAGCCTGGAGGCCATTGTAAGTTTCGTCCCCCTAATAGGTGGTAATGAAGATGTTTTACCGATTGTCCACCATCTTCCCCGCAATTATTTACTAGTCTAAAACCTTTTTCTGCCACTCCCCAATCCTTTGCGAGTTTTGTAGCTACCTTATGAATATGTCCTACAAGATCTCCTTCTTTATCTACGATATCTAAAATAGAATCATAATGAGCTTTAGGTATAATTAAAATGTGAACAGGGGCTTGGGGGTCTATATCCTTAAAAGCAACTACCTTATCATCTTCATATAAAAATTCACTGGGAATTTCCTTATTGGCTATTTTGCAAAATAAGCATTCCTTCATCTTTATCTCACCCCCTCTTCTTGATAGAAAAACTTGTTTTATAGTCTATTTCCACATTTAAACAAAAAATCCTTCTTTCTTTTTCATTAAATGATGTACCCTTCCATAGATTCTTCCTTTACATCTTTTAATAATACAGATTTAATCTGCCCCTTAATATCCTCTTTTGAAGGAACAAAAACTCGAATATAGTTATCCGTTAGTCCTTCAAAATAATGTTTACGTCTACTATCTTCTTGCTCAAATAAAATTTCTCTTTTGCTGACTACAAATCTTTGATAATAGTTTTTTTCCATGGTAGAAGCTAATTTAATTAGTCTTTTACTTCTTTCCTCTTTTATTTCACCATTTACCTGGTTGGGGTATTGAGCTGCGGGGGTTCCCTCTCGAGGTGAATATTTAAAGACATGAATTTTACTAAATCCTATTTCCTTAGCAAAGTTATAGGTTTCCTCAAATTCTTTTTCTCCTTCTCCTGGAAAGCCCACCATAATATCTGTAGTGATAGAGGCGTCTTTAAAATAATGTCTTACATTATCTACATACTGCTTGTATTGGGTTGTCGTATATTTTCTTTTCATGGCCTTTAATGTGGTATCTGATCCACTTTGCAGGGAAATATGAAAATGCGGACAAAACTTTGGTAGCTTGCTCAGGGAGTCTAAAAAGTCCATGGTTAGCAGAGTAGGTTCTAAGGAGCTTAACCTTATCCTCTTGACATCTTCTATCTGGTGTATTTGTTGGATAAGATCTATAAGCGTAATATTTTTTAAATCCTTGCCATAGGATGCAACGTGAATGCCTGTGAGCACAATTTCTTTATAATCTAAAGCCACTAGTTTTTCTATTTCCTCTAAAATACTTTGAGGTCTTCTACTTCTAATAGGACCTCTAGCGTAAGGAATGATGCAATAGGAGCAAAATTGGTTGCATCCTTCCTGAACTTTTATAAAAGCCCTAGTTTTTCCCTTCATTTCAAAGACAGACAATTCTTCAAAATCAACTTCCTGCATAATATTGCCTACAGCATTAATCTTTTGTTTTTTATTCCTTTGTATTTCTTCTACCCATTCTACAATTTTTTTTCGATCTTTATTGCCAATAACAAGATTTACTTCTGGGATTTCTATGACTTCATCAGATGCTGTCTGAGCATAGCAACCGGCTACCACAATAACAGCATTTTCATTGGTCTTTTTAGCCCTTCTGATCATTTGTCTTGATTTTCTATCTCCTAGATTGGTTACTGTACATGTATTAATAACATAAACATCAGATAATTCTTCAAAGTCAACAACTTGGTAACCGCTCTTTTCAAATATTTCTGCCAATGCTTCTGTATCATAGGTATTCACTTTACAACCTAATGTATAAAACGCAACTTTTTTCAATGATTTACCTCCTATATCTCCCCTAAAGCATACATTAAAATAGTTAATGCCACTATTCCTGCTGTTTCAGTGCGCAATATTCTTGATCCTAAGGATACCGGTAGAACCTTCTTATCTATAGCTTGTCTAATTTCCTCTTCTTCAAATCCACCTTCAGGCCCTATAATAACACCGATTTTTTTTGGCCATGGATTTTCCTTTGTTAATAGATCTCTTATCTTTTGAGTATCCTCATTTTCATAAGCTATAATATTTAAATCATTTTCACTAAGCTCTTGCCAGATATTTTTTAGGTCTTTTACTGGGGTAATTTCAGGAATACTTCCTCGCTTGGATTGTTTAGCAGCTTCATAGGCAATTCGTTGCCATCGTTCTAATTTTTTTTGTTGTGCTTTTTCATTTTCTAATTTCACTATGGTTCTTTCTGTATTTAAAGGAACAATTTTTTTTATTCCTAGCTCTATACATTTTTGTAGAATAAAATCCATCTTTGTAGATTTAGGCAATCCCTGATATAGGGTAACTTCTATATTAGGCTCACCCTTGGAAGGAAATTTTTCCTCCACCTTGGCAATAACTTCATCTTTTTTCATTTGTTGAATAATCGCTCTATAATCGGTGCCCCTGCCATCGCATACTTCAATTTCTTCTCCTTCTTTGAGGCGTAATACCTTATCTATGTGTTTAACATCTTCTCCAAGAATAATGATGCGATTATTTATATCTTCTATCTGATTGGGTTCAACAAAAAAACGGTGCATAATATCCTCCTTACTATATTGTACAACAGATGGCTGCCCATTCCCCCATCTTTTTTATGGAAAGAATGGTAATATTCTGTTTCTCTAGCGCCTCTTTTACATCATCTAATCTATCTAAAATAATACCGGAGGCTATAAATATTCCCTTATCTACCAAAAATTTATGCACATCTTTGGATAGACTTATAATGATATCTGCAATGATATTGGCCACTACAATATCCGCCTTTTCATGAATGACATCAAATAGATTTCCTTCTCTTACTTCCACAACATGATCTAGATCATTGAGGGTAATATTTTTCCTTGCCACTTGCACTGCTACAGGATCTAAATCTACTGCTACAACCTTACTGCTTCCTAGCTTTCCAGCAGCAATACCTAAGATGCCGCTTCCCGTACCTATATCTAACACATTATTGCCTGATTGAATATGTTCTTCTAAGAACTCTACACAGAGTTGGGTTGTCTCGTGTGTTCCTGTTCCAAAGGCCATGCCCGGGTCTAATTCAATAATATCTTCATCAGGTTTTTTCTCATATTCTTCCCAGGTAGGTTTGATCACAATATGTTTCCCAATTTTGGTAGGTTTATAATACTGTTTCCAAGCTGTTGCCCAATCTTCTTCATGAACTTCTGTAGTCGTCACTTCTCCCTTACCTAAATTAATATCATATTGGGATATTTCCTCTACTCTTTTCCGCACTAGATTAATTTTTTCCAATAAATCTGGGGTTTCTGATAAATATCCCCTTATAATTACTGTTTCATTTTCTAGTTTTAGTAGAGATTCATCAATATAGTCCCAATTTCCCTTTTCTTTTTGGAATATTTCAAGGTCTTGGGGATCTTCAATCACTACTCCTCCAGCACCAACTTCATGAAGAATATTTGATATGCTGTCCACAGCTTCATGGCTAGTAATAATTTTCACTTCTATCCATTTCATGATTTTTCCTCCTCTTTTTCTACCTGGGTATATTTCTATTGGAAAATATATGGTTATAAAATTATATAAGAATCACTTCACAAATTTCATTGCGAAGTGATTATATATTCATTCTATATTATACCCCAAAAACATCCTTTACCTTATCAAAAAAGCCTTTACTTTGCTCATGAATTTCCTGTCCACTAATTTCAGCAAATTTTTGCAACAATTCTTTTTGTTCTTTATTTAACTTCTTGGGCACTTCAACTTTAACCTTTACAAATTGATCTCCTCTCCCATATCCTCTTACATTGGGAATACCTTTCCCCCTCAGACGAAAGACTGTATCCGTTTGGGTCCCCTCGGGGATATTGTATTTCACCTTGCCATCTAGGGTGGGTACCATCAGCTCAGCTCCCAGGGTCGCTTGCACAAAGGTTATAGGTACCTCACAGTAAATATGGTTATCTTCCCTAGTAAAAATAGGGTGAGGCATTACATGGATATAAATGTATAGATCTCCTGTTCTCCCGCCTTTTGTGCCTGGTTCACCCTCTCCCCTAAGGGGAAGTACCGAGCCATTATCTACGCCTCCTGGTATGTTGATATGAATTGTTCTTGTCTTTTGTTCTTGGCCGCTTCCACGACAAGTAGAGCAAGGAGTTTCTATGGTTTTGCCCTCTCCATGACACTTATCACAGGTTTTTACATTGACAAATCTACCTAGAGGTGTACTTTGGGTGTACTGGATTTGTCCTGAGCCATGGCATTTGTCACAGGTATTTACACCTGTCCCTGGCTTAGCTCCTGTCCCACCACAGGTGTGGCATTCTTCATGACGGGTCACCTCAATATCTTTTTCTAAACCAAAGGCAGCTTCTTCGAATTTGAGTTCTATGTCTACCCGAATATCTGCACCTTTTTGAGGCCCTTGTCTTCGGGATCCCCCTCCAAAACCTGAGCCGCCAAAGAACATATCAAATATATCTTCGAAACCACCAGCTCCTCCAAAACCACCGGCTCCTCCAAAGCCATTGGGATCAGTTCCCGCATGGCCAAAGCGATCATAGTTTGATCTTTTTTCTTGATCACTTAGTATTTCGTAGGCTTCATTTACTTCCTTAAATTTTTGTTCAGCTTCTTTATCATCTGGATTTAAATCGGGGTGATACTTTTTAGCAAGTCTACGATATGCCTTTTTAATATCTGCTTCCGGTGCATTTTTATCCACACCCAACACTTCATAGTAGTCCCTTTTACTCATTTTTTCACCACTTTCACCAATCTCTATCTTATCGGAACAAAACCAAAGTCTAACAGACTTTGGTTTTGTTCTATCCTATTTTTCTTCATCATCTACTACTTCATAGTCAGCATCCACTACATTGTCATCTTGTGCTTTGTCTTCAGGTTGGGCCTCTTGTGCCTGTTGTGCTGCTTGTTCATACATTTTTTGAGAAACAGAGTGGAAAGCCTCTGTAAGAGATTCTGTAGCCTTTTTGATGGCTTCTATGTCGCTGCCTTCCAATGTTTTTTTCACTTTTTCCAGCTCAGATTCTATTTTTTGTTTTTCGTCGGCGGAAACCTTATCGCCTAAATCTTTCAATGTTTTTTCTGTTTGATATACTAGAGAATCTGCGTTGTTTCTAACTTCTACCTCTTCTTTTCTCTTTTTATCTTCTGCTGCAAATTTTTCTGCTTCTTGTACAGCCTTTTCAATTTCATCATCGCTCAGGTTAGTGGTCGATTTAATTACAACTTTTTGTTCTTTTCCTGTTCCTAGATCCTTGGCGGATACATTCACAATACCATTGGCATCTATATCAAAGGTAACTTCAATTTGTGGTATTCCTCTTTGTGCTGGCGCTATACCGCTTAATTGGAATCTTCCCAAGGTTTTATTATAGGATGCCATTTCCCTTTCCCCTTGAAGAACATGAATATCTACACTGGTTTGATTGTCTGCAGCAGTGGAAAATATTTGACTCTTTTTAGTAGGAATGGTGGTATTTCTTTCAATTAATTTTGTAAATACTCCTCCAAGAGTTTCAATGCCTAGAGATAATGGAGTAACATCTAGTAATAAAACGTCCTTGACTTCACCAGTTAAAACTCCTGCTTGTATTGCTGCTCCAAGGGCAACGCACTCATCAGGGTTTATTCCTTTATGAGGTTCTTTTCCAGTGATTTTTCCTATGGCTTCTTGTACTGCTGGAATTCTTGTAGAACCACCTACTAAAATTACTTTGTTTATTTCACTAGGATCTAATCCTGCATCTTTTAATGCATCTCGAGTTGGTCCAAGGGTTCTTTCTACTAAATCCGAGGTTAGTTCTTCAAACTTTGCTCTACTTAAGTTGATATCTAAATGTTTTGGTCCACTGGCATCTGCTGTAATAAAAGGAAGATTAATATTGGTATTCATTACGCTGGAAAGTTCAATTTTAGCTTTTTCAGCCGCTTCCTTTAGTCGTTGTAGAGCCATTTTGTCCAATCTTAAATCAATTCCATTTTCTTTTTTAAATTCTTCTGCTAAGTAATCAATAACTTTTTGATCAAAATCATCGCCACCTAGTTTGTTGTCTCCTTTAGTCGCTAGTACTTCAAACACTCCATCTCCTAGCTCTAAGATGGAAACATCAAAGGTTCCTCCTCCTAGATCATAAACGAGAATGTTTTGATTATCCTCTTTATCTAATCCATAGGCTAAGGAAGCGGCAGTAGGCTCATTGATGATTCTTAAAACTTCTAATCCGGCTATTCTTCCTGCATCTTTTGTGGCTTGTCTTTGACTATCACTAAAGTAGGCAGGTACTGTAATAACTGCTTGGGTCACCGTTTGTCCTAGATAACCTTCAGCATCTTGTTTTAATTTTTGTAAAATCATAGCAGAGATTTCTTGAGGTGTATAGTTGTCATTATCAATTTTTACTTTATGGTCTGAACCCATCTCTCTTTTAATAGATAAAATAGTTTTATCTGGATTGGTAACAGCTTGCCTTTTTGCAACCTGACCAACTAATCTTTCACCGTCTTTTGAAAATGCTACAATAGAAGGAGTTGTACGATTTCCCTCACTACTGGGAATAACAACTGGTTCTCCCCCTTCCATTACTGCAACACATGAATTTGTAGTACCTAAATCAATTCCTATTACTTTACTCATAATTTATTTTCCTCCTTTAAATACTATAATTTTTAATATTTATTTAAATGTTTTATTAGTGAATACATACCTTCACCATACTGGGTCGAATTACTTTATCCTTTAGGGTATATCCTTTTTGAAATACTTCCATAACGGTATTGTCCTTATAGTCTTCATTAGATTCTTGAAATACTGCATGATGGTAATTGGGATCAAAGGGTTCCCCAAGGGCTTTGATTTCTTCTAGCCCTTCTTTTTCTAAAGCCTGTATTAGCTGTTGATATACCATATCAATACCCTTTTGATAACCTTCATTGGATTCTTGGTTTTCTTTCATAGAATCTAAAGCCCTTTCGAAGTTATCCAACACAGGTAGTAAGTTTTTTACCAAGTCTTCTGATGCAAATTTATAGATATCTTCTTTTTCCTTAACTGTTCTTTTCCTATAATTTTCAAATTCTGCTTGTAAGCGAACTAGTCTTTCTTCATATTCTTGGACTTTCTCTTGCATCTTTAATTCTACATCCTCCTGCTTATCTTGTTCCTCAGCTTGCTTTTCTTGTTCTATTGATTTACCTTTTTCCTGCTGGTCTTTTTCCTGTTCCTCTGTTTCTAAATCTTGATTTTCTAGTAAATCTTCCATATTTTCCTTATTATTCTGTAGCATTTTCTCACCCTTTATCCATATTCTTATGTATAAGAGGATCTTCTACCCTCTTATTTTAATCCTTAATTCCCTTACCTATCATATCATCTAATTGGCCAGTTAGGTAATTCATGATAGAAACTACTTTTCCATATTGCATTCGGGTAGGACCTATCACTCCTATTGTTCCTAATAGTTTTCCATTTAATTTATAGGTTGCGGTAATCAAACTACAATCTTTTATTTCATGAAGCTGATTTTCTGCTCCTATGGAGATATGAAGATCATCCTGAGCATTAGGAGAAAGTAAGTCCACCAATAGGTTTTTCCTCTCCCAAAGATCAATAAATTCCTTTGCCCTTTCAATATCTTTAAATTCTGGAAAATTAAAGATATTGGTGATGCCATCAAAATATACCTTTGTATCTTCATAATTCACTAGAGATTCCCGGATAAGAGGAATCAATTGTTCTAATATTTTACTTCCTTGCACACTTAATTCTCTGATTTGAGGTAGAATCTCTTCTTGTACCTGGGCAATGCTAAATTCTTGTAAATATTTATTGAGTATATTACTTATTTGCACCAATATGTGACTATCTATTGATGTATTTACTTTTACGACTATATTTTTTATCATGCCCTCTTTGGTGATGATTACCATTAAAATCTTATCCTCTTGTAGGGGCATTAACTGGATATGTTTTATGGAACTTTCATATACTTGTGGGGTTAACACTAGAGACGTATAGTTAGTAAAATGGGATAGTATTTTGGATGTGTGCTGTATTATTTTCTCTAATTCGCCCATGTAATTTTCGTATTCTCTAAGAATATTTCGTTCTAACGCTTTATTAATTTTATCTACTCTCATTAGCTGATCTACATAAAGACGATAAGCTTTATCAGAAGGTATTCGTCCAGCCGAGGTATGAGGTTGTTCTAAAAAACCCATTTCCTCTAAATCAGCCATTTCATTTCTTACTGTCGCTGAACTAATCCCTAGGTTATAGTTTTTAGCAATCGTTCTAGAACCCACGGGTTCAGCAGTAGAAATATAGTCCTGAATTATGGCATGGAGAATTTTTAGTTTTCTTTCCTTTAGTCCCAAAATATCACCTCACTTTGTTAGCACTCTATAAGAGTGAGTGCTAAACCTGACTTTAAAATATCATTACTTTTTTATTTTGTCAATACCCATTGCTATTTTATTTTTAGCTCTTCTTCCTATTCACATAGATCCTTACATCTTCCGCCTGATTTTAATCCTGTAAAAAAGATTGAAAGACATAGTTGGCATAATCTAAACCTTTTGAAGTAAGGCAAATTCTTTCATCTATATTAATCAGTTTTTGTCTTTGTAGATTTTTTAGTATATTTCCATATGCTTCTTCTATTTCTTTATGAAAGATATGGAAAAACTCTTCTTTAGAAATACCTTCTATTTTTCTCAATCCCAAAAACATATATTCTTCCATGTATTCTTTTGCAGTCAATGGATGTTCCTCAGTTATGGGCAAAGCACCTTCCTGAATATTTTTTATATATTCACTTACAGAGGAAGTATTGGAAAATCTCTTGTTATTCATATGAGAATGGGCAGAAGAGCCTATTCCCAAATAGGGTTTCACATCCCAATAAATTAAATTATGTTTACACTGAAACCCTGGTTGAGCAAAATTGGATATCTCATAATGATGATAACCAAAAGATTTCAGATAGGAAATCGCTAAATAGTACATCTCTCTTTCCAAATCCTCATCAATGTGCAGCATCCCCTTTTTTTGTAAAGCATCAAAGGGAGTCCCCTCTTCTATAATAAGACCATAACAGGATACATGGGTAGGCCTTAAAGCAACAACCTGTTCTAAGGTTTCCTGCCAATCCTTTAAGCTCTGTCGTGGCAAACCAAAAATTAGATCTACATTTATATTTTCAAACCCCGCATCTTTTGCATTTTTAAAACCCTCTATAAATTCTTGTTGAGTATGAATTCTGCCCAATTGTTTCAAAAATGAATCTTGCCAAGCTTGTAGTCCAATGCTCATACGATTGATCCCTATTTCTTTGTAATCCCTTAATTTCTCTATGTCAAAGGTCCCCGGGTTTGCCTCTATTGAAATTTCTGCTCCTGGAGATATGGAAAAATTCTCTCTTACACTTTTTAAGATTTCCTTTATCCCTCGGGAATGAATATAGGTGGGGGTACCCCCACCTATAAAAATAGAACTTATTTTATCCTGTGCATATAGTGAAGCTCTCATCTCTAATTCTTTTTTTAGTGCATCTATATAGGGTGTAATGAAAGAATCTAGGTTACAATAGGATGGAAAATCACAATAAAGACATTTACTTTGACAAAAGGGGATGTGAATATATAATCCAAATGTATTCATGTTGATCCCCCTAATTGAGTTTTAATACTGCCATAAAAGCTTCTTGGGGTACTTCTACATTTCCAACTTGCCTCATACGCTTTTTCCCTTCTTTTTGTTTTTCTAGAAGTTTACGCTTTCTAGAAATGTCTCCTCCATAACATTTTGAAAGGACATCTTTTCTCATTGCCTTTATTGTTTCTCTAGCAATAATTTTACCACCGATGGCTGCTTGAATGGGTATCTCAAACATTTGTCTGGGAATAACTTCCTTTAGCTTTTCTGTAATTGCCCTACCTCTATTATATGCCTTATCCCTATGCACAATAAAGGATAAAGCGTCTACCACCTCTGCATTTAATAAAATGTCTAATTTTACAAGGGAGGATCTTTGATAGTCTTTCAATTCATAATCAAAGGATGCATAGCCCTTTGTTCTAGACTTTAATGCATCAAAAAAATCATATATAATTTCATTTAAGGGCAATTCGTATTCTATAACTACTCTTGTTTCTTCTATATAATTCATTGTCCTATAAATCCCTCTACGTTCTTGACACAGTTCCATTACTGATCCTAAAAATTCTGTAGGGGCCATTATAGAAGCTTTGACAATGGGTTCTTCCATATAATCTATTTCTACTGCTGGGGGTAAATTGGTTGGATTGTCTACCCAAATGATTTCCCCATTGGTTTTTACTACCTTATAAATAACACTAGGTGCAGTAGTAACCAAATCAAGATTATGCTCCCTTTCTAGACGTTCTTGCATGATTTCCATATGTAGTAATCCAAGAAAGCCACAACGAAAGCCAAATCCAAGGGCTACAGAGGTTTCGGGTTCAAATTGTAGAGCTGCATCATTTAGTTGAAGTTTTTCCAAGGCCTCTCTTAAATCCTCATATTTTGCGCCATCTGCAGGATATATTCCGCAATATACCATAGGATTAATTTTTTTATACCCTGGTAGTGGTTCACTGGCTGGGTTATCGGCATCAGTAATGGTGTCCCCTACACGACTATCCTTTACATTTTTTATGCCTGCAACTACATAGCCAACTTCTCCTGCTGATAATTCATCCACAGGTACGAGGGATTTTAAAAACAAACCTACTTCATCTACTTCAAAAACTTTTCCAGTGGACATCATCTTTATCTTGGTATCCTTTGTCATTGTACCTTCTTTTACTCTAATTGAGGCGATAACTCCTCTATAAGAATCATAATAAGAATCAAAAATCAGAGCTTTTAAAGGAGCCTCTTTATCTCCTTGAGGAGCTGGGACTTTCTCAACTATCGCTTCTAATACATCCTCAATGCCAATTCCTTCTTTTGCAGATATAAGTGGAGCATTCGTGGCTTCTACCCCTATGATATCTTCTATCTCTTCTTTTACTCTATCGGGATCAGCACTGGGGAGGTCTATCTTGTTGATTACTGGTAAAATTTCTAAGTCATTGTCTACGGCTAGATAAACATTTGCCAACGTTTGCGCCTCAATTCCCTGTGCCGCATCAACTACTAATATGCCACCTTCACAGGCAGCCAAACTCCTAGACACCTCGTAGGTAAAGTCCACATGTCCCGGAGTATCAATTAAATTCAAAAAGTATTCTTCCCCATCTTTTGCCTTGTATACTAGTCTAACTGCCTGGAGTTTTATGGTGATTCCTCTTTCCCGTTCTAGATCCATATTGTCTAGGATTTGCTGGGACATCTCTCTTTGTGAAAGTAGTCCTGTACTTTCAATTAATCGATCAGCAAGGGTAGATTTCCCATGATCTATATGGGCAATGATGCTAAAATTTCTAATCCTTTGCTGTTTGTCTAGTGTCATAAAATTATTCCTCCTCAGTGTTATACGTTTTTCCCTATTTTCATCTTATCTATTCAGTATATCATAATGACAAGTTTTCTTAATAAAATCTACATGGTATTATAACACAACCGGGTTTTTCATTCTAGTATAAGACTTTGACTATGATAAAAGATTAAATTTATTATGCTTTATTCCATAGGATTGTATCCGCCATTCTAACGGATCAAATGGTTTTTATATAAGTAAAAAGCCAGTAATAATTAATTATTACCGACTTTTTCTATGATACTTTTCACTAATTCAGCTATTTTTTGAGGGGTATCCCTAATAAGTTCCTTGCCTTGATGGATATAATTCTGTGGTATTTTTATTTGTTCTCCCAACACTATGATTTTCATAGATTCTTCATCCCTTTGTACACCTATAATTTGTGAGGCTTCCTCCTCCCCTACAAGAGCATTATAGGAACGATTTACCTGATACAAAGAAAACATGACTAGTATAACAGCAAGTACCACAAACAGTCGTATTTTTCTTTTGCTCTTCCTATACGTCTTATTTCGTTCTACCCTTGATTGCATTGCCAGCCACTCCTATTTTCTTTTGTTATCTATTTTTGACAACTTTTAGAAAATTATACTATTTTATTTTTTTTCTTGATTTACAATCACTTCACCTATAACATGTCCCAAGGGTACAGAAGCTTGCAGTGCTTCTTCTAGGGTATTTAAATTTGACCCTACTTCAATCAAAGCGGCATAATCAGATACAAATTGATTGTACTTTCTATTCTCTCTAGCAACTATAGGCTGGGTAAGTTCGGGTTGCTTATTCTTTAGGTTGTTTTGTATTTTTTGTGCAAATTGCATATTTTGTTGTGCATTAAAATTATCCTTTCCCACTACCATGAATACTTTAGCGGATTTTTGTTCTCCAAAAACAGTTACAGTCTTTTCCCTATTTTTAGGAGTATCATTTAATCCATCCCTATGCAAGTCAAAAACATATTTAATAGAGGGATTTTCTTTCACCTGTTTTTCAACAGTCTTTAAAGAACGGGAATAGGATTCATTATAGTCAGGATAATCATGTAGAGTGGTATCATGGATCACTTTAATTCCGTATTGTTTTTCTAAAATATTTTTTATTTCTTCTCCTATTTTCACCATATTTTTAGACTTATCTAAAGTACGATAAGGACTGGAATATTCAATTTTAGTTTGATCACTTTCCATAAAACTTTCGGTGGCATGGCTATGGTATATCAGTACTAAAGGTTCCTTATTATCAAGTTTTGCTCTTGAAGGCATTGTTGTAGCTACTTCAGTTTTTTCATCATTCATCGGTTTTTGGGTTAGTTCATTAAAAGCCTTTTGTTCCTCTACGGTTATTTCTACATCATCGGGTTCATATTTTTCCAGCATAGGTATCTGAGAACTTAACAAAGTCTTTGGATCTTTCATATTAATTTTGGTAGTGGCAGCAAAGATTGCGGATAATAAACCACCCTTTTCTTCACCATTTTTTTTATACCCTAATTCCATTGCTGGAATAGATTTTTTCATAATTATTTTGAAAAACTCATTATTAAAAACCTTCTTGTCATTGCTGTTATCTGCTTTTCCTTCCTCTTTAGAGACTTCTTCCTCTGCTATTTCCTCTTTGGTTGCTTCATCATTTTCTGTAAAGGCAGTAACATTTCTTATATTCCCTACCAATATGCCCACCTGTTGAACAACAGCAAAAACCAAAAGGCACACAACCAGTACATAAACTATGTTTTTCCATTTGATGTGCACAGGTTCACCCCTCTTCTGTTTGTCTATCCTTATAAATTATTCAAAGGGATTTCCATTTATTCATTTTTTCACTAATTTAATTAATTAACATATCTATTAACATCTTCTAAATCTATCCCTGGATGGAGGGCAATATTAAGACCATTGGCTACTACCACTGAAATGTCGTCCATAATTAAATCCACTTCTTTAGGGGTAACCATTAAATTTCCTACATAGGGATGCAAAATTTCGTTAATAAGTTGAAGTTTTTCTTCTCTATTGATGTCCTTTAACATGTTATAAAATTCTTTTCCCTTCGGGGCTTGAGCAATCATTGCATCTAACATGAGATCAATGGTATCATTGGCCAAAGTAGTAGCATCTACTACCGTAGGGATACCTATAGCAATTACTGGTATTCCCAGAGTCTCCTGGTTTAAGGCCTTTCTCTCGTTACCCACTCCAGAACCAGGACTTATCCCTGTATCGGTTATTTGTATGGTGGTATTTAACCTTTCCATTCTCCTTGATGCTAAGGCATCCACCGCTATGACTAATTTGGGTTTTATCCTTTCCACTACCCCTCGAATAATTTCACTGGTTTCAATACCCGTCAGTCCTAAAACCCCAGGAGCAATAGCACAAACTGGCGTTACTTCTTCATCTACAAAGTCCGGGATATGTTCTAAAAGATGTCTGGTAACCATTAAATGAGATAAAACCTTAGGTCCCAATGCATCTGGTGTGATATTCCAGTTTCCTAAGCCCACTACTAAGGTAGTATCATCTTTGGTAATCTTGTCTTGCACAATATCTCTTAATTCCTTGGCCATTTCCTGGGCCACTTCCTCTTGAGCCTGTTTTTCCATTTCCCGTATCTTGGGTATTTCAAAGGTAATATAATTGCCTAAGGGTTTCCCCATGATCTTTTGTCCTATTTCCTCCTTTATGTTTACCCTTGTGATTTTCATTCCCTTAATTTCTTCTACATCTACTTCTACTCCTGGGACTTCTCTTTTCTGATCTTCCCGCACCATCTCTCGACTTTCTATAGCTAAGTCTGTTCTAACATTGCTAAATTTGTTTATATCTTTCATTTTTCCACCTCCTAGCCTTAGTATTTTCATCAATTGATTTATCATTCATTATTTTTTTATAGAATAGATCAACCATATTTTGGTATAATAGATATAACAGCAAAACCTAGATAATTATGCTTCGTTTTTCATAGAGATCATAGTAAATTTGTTTGTGTTGCATTTTGTATGTATTCATGATAAAATTACTTTTGTTATGGCATGGGAAAGCGTATCTTGCTTGCAATAGATTAAGCTTTTTCATACCACAGGTGCGGTGTTATCCGCTATCTTGTAATTGGATTTGAGGGGGTGAAGAAATGGCAAATATTAAATCAGCTATTAAAAGAGTACAAGTCGCTGAATTTAAAACCCGTAGAAATAAAATGACTATGACAAATTTAAAAACTACAATGCGAAAGTTCAATGAAGCAGTTGAAAAGGGTGATAAGGATACTGCACAAAACTTTTTCGTTGCTGCAACAAAGAAATTGGACAAAGCTGCCGCTAAAGGTATTCTACATCCAAATGCTGCTGCTCGTAAAAAAAGCTCTTTATCTAAAAAGTTAAATGTTATGTAATCACATATCTATGAAGCGTACAATGGTGTGCGCTTTTATGATTTTTTGATGAAATTACACCCGATCATAGAGAAAATCAATCATCAATGTACAAAAAAACTGTAATCCTTAGATTACAGTTTTTTTGTACATTGATAAATCAGCATTTCCAAAGCCAGTCTTTGGTCTATTTTACCTGTTTTAATTTTTTCGTCTATGTCTAAAGTAGAATATAGTATTTCTTTTAAGGAATGAATAGAGAAATATTGGCCCTGGGTAATGCCTTTTTGTATGATGAAAGGTGCCATTTTAAGTTTGCTCGCAATTTCATTGGGTGAATAGCCTCTGTTTTTTAGCTCTTTGGATTGTATTAGGATTCTAAATTGCCTGGATATCATACTTAAAATCATGATTTCATTTTCCCCTTCTTCCAACATATCATTGAGTAACCTTAGGGCAATTTCCCTTTCTTTTTTGCCAATGGCGTCAACCATTTTAAATATATCATTTTCTAATCTTCGGGGAAGGATTTTTTCTACATCTTCTTGTAGAATTTCCTCTCTGTTTCCTATATAATCAATGATCTTATTCAGTTCATTTTCTATATCTCCTAGAGTTTTTGCACTATTTTTGGATAAGTAGTCACTTTGGTTGATCAAGTATTGTAGTGTAGGTTTTTTAATAAGCTTCTCTCTCTGTTTTATATTCTTTTCTAGCCACTTTTCCAACGCTAAACCTTTTAATTGTTCAAATTCTATTACTTTCCCATGTTTCTTGATGGCTTGAAAAAGCTTTTTTCTTTTATCTATCTCCTGGGATTGCCAAAAAACCAAGCAAGTGCTATTGGGTACTTTTTTAAGATAATCCATAAGGGATTGTAAATCTTCTTCCTCTTTTGGGTTCTTCCCCCCCTGTAAGTAGATAAGATTCTTTACAATGACCAATCGTTTATCCTCCATAAAAGGTAGGGTTTCACAGGCATTCTCAATACCTTTAATGCTGATGCCGGCGCCTTCCATATATTCATAATTTAGATCTCCAAAGGCAGAACCAATCAGAGTATCTTTTAGTGTTTTTATAATGTTTTCACATAGATACTGTTCTTGTCCATAGAAAAGATAAATATTATGTAGTTCACCAGCTTTGATTTCTTTTATTAGGGTATTATAATTCATCATTCACTCTCCAAATACTTTTTATTAAGATATGGTTTTATTTTTAATCCATTGCCATTGGAGATAACCTCCACCGCCCCTCTTTCATCTGTTCTGTATATGTAGGGTGTATATTCTTTTAGCCTTTTGATAATTTCAGGATCGGGATGTCCAAAATTGTTATTTTTACCTACGGAGATAATACAAACTTGGGGATTGACCTTGTTGATAAAGTCTTCCGTTGAGGAGGTATTGCTACCATGATGAGCAACTTTTAAAACCATTGCATCTACATCCACACCTTGTGCAACCAATCGTTCTTCCATCTCCTTTTCAATATCACCAGTAAATAAAAAGGAAATTTCATCAAAATTTATTTTTGCCACTAAAGAGTAATTGTTTACCTCATTTTGGCCATTACCGGGAGGAACCACTCCCTCTGGGGAAAGGATCTCCATGATTATACCTTTATCAAGTTTGATTGTCTGCCCGGATGTTAAATAATTTATTGGTATTTTATTTTTTTTAGCTAAAGCCAACATATCCACCATAATATCATTTTTTATATCGTAAATACCAATAGCTTTTATAGGGATTTTACCTATTAATTCTTTAATCCCCTTAATATGATCGTCATGGGGATGAGAAACTATTGCCAAATCTATTGTTCTTATTCCCTTAGAATATATGGCAGGTAACAATACATCTTCAGATATTTCCCTGGTATTTTCCTGAAAAGATGGATATCCCCCTCCATCAATAAATATGGTTCTTCCACTGGGCGTTTCTATTAATGCGCTATCCCCTTGCCCTACATCTAAGTAAGTAATCTTTAAGGGTTGAGGCAGGAAGTATTGTATCCCACTAAAAGAGAGTAATAGAATTAGAATAGTTGTGATAAATATCTTTATCCTTTTTATTCGTAGGGGAATGTAACCTGCTAGACTAAGGCAAACAATTCCATACAATAATATATTCTGCCCTTTAAAAGGGGGCATAAATATATAGGAAAATTTAAAGGATGAAAAAATAAAAGCGATATAGATTATCCACTGAAATAATAATCCTGATAAAAAGAATAAAAATTCTCCGAGGAAAGGTATAATCATCCAGGATAATATAGCTATAACAGAAACAAGAAGTAAAATCCCCAAAGAAGGGACAATAAACAAATTGGTAATAATCGATATCAGAGATATTTGGTTAAAGTGATACAAAGATATTGGTAAGGTTCCTATTTGAGCTACTAAGGTTACGGACAAAAGACTACCTACGCTCTTAGGTATGTATTTTATTTTCTGTAAATATCCTGAAATGACCGGATAAAACAGGATAATGGAAAGGGCGGCTGTAAATGAAAGTTGAAAACTTGCAGTATATAGTATTAGAGGATTCTGTAATAAAACCAACAATCCAGCCAAAGAAAGGGCACTAATTCCGTCATATTTTTTGTTTATCATTTTAGACAGCAAAAAGATAAAAGCCATAATGCTGGCACGGATAACAGAGGGCGATGCCCCTGTCAGCAAAATGTATACAATAAGAAAAAATGTCAAAATACAAAGACTGCCCTTACGCCCTATGGAAAACAGATTAGTTGTATAAGTAACAAATGTAATTAAAAAGCCTACATGTAAACCCGATACAGCCAATACATGGGCAATACCTGAGTGTACAAAATTGTCTCGTATGTCGCTGCTAAGCTCTTTATCACCAAAGAGGATTCCCTTCAGTAAATTTGCATGATCGGGTACTAGGTTTTGTTCTATGATTTGGCTCACATATCCTTTAAGACCATAGATGAAATTCTTGATAATTCCGGGGGAATCATAGCCTAGTTTCTCTATGGTTCCAGATGAAATGTTAATCGTAGCATAAATTTTCTGGGTATTCAAATATAGGCTATAATCAAATCCTCCAGGATTGCGAATACCATCAGGGATACGCACTTTTCCCTGAAGATTTAAATAATCTCCTGCTTTTATGTCTATATTTGAAGTATTTTCATTTTTATAGACATTGGCCAAAACTTTCTCCTCTATAATATAACTCTTTTCCTGCACATATGCTTCATTGACTTTTAATATCATTTCTGTTTTATTTTCTTTTTCAACAGGTGGTTGCATGACATAAGCATTTAGTTTTATGTTTTGTTCATCAAAGGAGGATAGTTTAGAGGTTTGATTGATCTCTACATTGCTCATACCATATCCTAGCAATAAAAAAATGATGATGAAAAAAAGTCCCATTCTTTTAGAAGGATAAAAATAGAAAACCACTAGAAATAAAAATATAAGTAGGAGTAGAAGGGAAAAAATTTGCACTTTTCCCAGAATTATCCCCAGCATATATATGATCAATGATACAGTAAGCGGCCGTTTCATCTCATCACCCTATGAATAAAATCCTATTTTCCTGTTGCTTATTTCATATATTCTAGATGAATGATCTTAATCCTGCTATTTCTCATCATATAAAATGGAAAAAATCTTACGGTAACGACTGGGGCAGAAAGCGTATGACAAGAAGGCGGCTGTCCTCCATTGAATGACATAGAATAGTTTGCTCCCTTGCTGGTAAGACAAACTTTCTTATACCATAAAAAAGCTGGTTTGGGATTCCCCTTACCAGCTTCTCCTATTGCTCTATGACTTTATCTTTTTTCTTTGTAGCACACCATAGACAATCGCCGTAATAGGAATGGATGCCAAAAGACCTATGCTCCCTGTTAATGCTCGTACAATTTCCGTGGCAATTAAATCTAAATTAATGACCTTCAGCATAGAGGTTTCATAGGCCATGAAAAGTAGTAGTAGAGGAATAGCACTACCAGTGTAGGCCAAAATCAAGGTGTTGGACATGGTCCCCATGATATCTTTCCCCACAGTAAAGCCTGATTGTACCAATTCCTTTACTGTAATGGAGGGATTGGTATTTTTAATTTCATCCATGGCTGAAGAAATTGACATAGCTACATCCATAACGGCTCCTAGTGCTCCAATGATAATTCCTGCAAAAAGCAATCCTTTAAAATCAAATGAGATACCTTGGGGAATATACAATAGCATCTGAGCTTCCTGGGCACTTAATCCTGTTAAATGAACAATATTTCCCATGATATAGGACAATACCCCCGCTATTAACACACCACTAAGGGTGCCCAAGATGGTGGACAGGGATTTAATGCTAAAACCTGTAATGATAATTATCGTCACCACTGTTGTAAATAGACAAACTAAAATAGCTAGTATAATGGGACTATGCCCCTTCAGCATCATAGGCAACATAAATTGTACTATGGCAAAGGCTGTGATTCCTAAGGAAACCAAGGCTTTTGTTCCTTGCCATCCTCCTATTAATATAAGAAGAATAATGAATAAAAGGGTTAAATTTCTTAAATTGGGCCATCGGACAAAATCTGAAATAAATATATTTTCAATCTCTGATTGATCCTCCGTTAATTCCGCATATAATAAAACCTTATCCCCTTTGTCTACCCAGATATCATAGGCAGCATTACCTGTATTCATATTCTCAATGACTTTTTCTTGTCCTTTAAATTTTCCATCGAGGATTTTCACAGTAACTATTTGTACTGTATCTGTAAAACCTTGGGCTTCTAGGTCTGCATTTTCTAATTTCCTCTCTTCTATTTTGAGCACTTTTGCCTCATAGAAATCCGTAGGCAATTCCACAGTATCTTCTGTAAAATTATCCGATTCTTCCATCGTACCATCTAATAAATCCCCTTGCTGATTTTCATCTATATCGCTATCATTTTCATCAGCCAACGTCACAATGGGTGATAGAATTATTAACATAAAAATTAAAAAAAATATAATCGTCTTTTTCAAGGTTGTCCCCCCTAAATTAGTCTCAGACCATTATATCCCTTTTAAAAAGATGATTCAAGTTAGGGTTCTTATGCGTCCCTATATATTATGTCGACTGGAAGGATAGTCAGTTTTGTCATTTCCTAAATACTGAAGGTTAGCTGAAATATTAACAATTTGTAGATTTGGGTCGTGAGAGATTTGAACGTTTTTTGCTCTCCCATCATCACCTCTATAAATCAAATATTGACCAATAATATCAGAGGCAACCTCCTGGGACAAATCATTATAAATGGTGAAAAAATCCTTCTCATTCATCTCTAAACTCATATTTGTCATTCCATTTCCCTGCATTCTTGTTTCCCTTATACTATTGAACATATAAAAAACTCCCTTCCCTGTTTTTTATTATTCTATCCTTTTCCTATAATTTTCATAATCTAAATTGCGATATTTTTATGGGAAAGAAGTGTATATTTTTTATTTCTAAATAAATAATTGTATATCTGAACTAAGAGCATCTTCTAAATACTCATATACTTCTTTTATCTCTAGTTCAGGAATTAATTCTTCTTCTTTAAAACCCATGACTTCCATGGATAATTTACAACCATAGAATTTGATGTCTTTTTTTCTAGCTCCCTCTAGAAAATCCTTTAACTGGGGCTTGTTGCTTTCCTCCATCATTTTCTTTAACATAAATTGTCCCATACCCGCCATATTCATACGGGAAAGAGGCAGTTCTTCGGCCTCTTTAGGGGTAAATAGGGAAAAGGCTTTTTCTAAAAAGCTTTTTTCAAGCTCTTCATTTTCCTGTTCTTTTCTTAACACCAAAAGTCCCCAGAAGGCAAAAAACATAGTGACATCCATTCCCATTTCGCTGGCACCATTGGCCAAAATCAAAGCTGCTAAAGCTTTATCATATTCTCCACTGAAAACTAATAAATTCAATCTTTTTTTTGTCTCTGCCATGTCTATTCCTCCTTTGTTTGTTCTTATTTTCCCTTAAGAGAGGATAAACATACAAAAATTCAAAAAAAAAACAGAAAATGATCAAAATTCTCTGTTTTCTATGTAAAATACAATATTCTATTTTGGCGGGAATATGTGGGAATCCACCCTACCCAGACTGATCCTAAGGCTCCACAACTGATTTTGAAGAGCTTTGTTCTATATTAAATCTGATTTCCTTTACTATGATTTAATGGCTATAAGTATTTCATTCACTCACTTTGAATCTAGTTTGATATATTTTTTCTTATAATTTAATTTCTTTCGTACACCATTCGTGTACCTCTTAATAGTGTGAGTAGCAATGGTGTCCAAAGTGGAACACTGCTGCTATTGGCACAAAAGGATACATATCGTCAGAGGAATTAATTTAGGGCTGCAATTGACGCTAAACTCATATATTATGAATACCTTTTAAAAACTCTTTCTTTTTAATGGTAATATCCATATAAGTTTTTGTATCTATAACTCCATCTCTTAATAAAGTTTCAGCTAGATTTAGGAAAGTATATATTATATCTTCAAGTTCTTTTAAATATTGAAGTTCCATAATCAACCTCCTAACAAATATAAAATTTGACTATATTGTTATATGTTTGACATAGAAATCGTAAATCCTTCATTAGAAATAGGATTTTTTTTAAAATAAAGAAGATCAGAATTAATTCTGATTAATATCTTTTCTATATGACTTATTTTCTTTTATACACCCTTTGTGCACCAATATTACTCTAACCAAATTGAGCTTTTGGATCCACTTTACCATCTGTAAATGTACAGTTCATATTGGAATTCCCTGAATTTAACTGAGTATTTAAGTTGTTTTTCTAGTTTTTAAATTTATTTTTATTCTATCTTGATAAACGGTTTATATCCTAATGCCTGCATTTCTTTTTTTAGTTTTTCAGCATTTTCCTTCTGTGCAAATGCCCCAATTTGCACTTTATATAATTTACCATCATCTTTCACCAGTTCTGGTTTTGTTTCAGGCTTTTTCTTCAATTTAT
Source organism: Irregularibacter muris (assembly GCF_024622505.1). Lineage (NCBI taxonomy): Bacteria > Bacillati > Bacillota > Clostridia > Eubacteriales > Eubacteriaceae > Irregularibacter > Irregularibacter muris. The sequence continues at coordinate 21,293 of NZ_JANKAS010000002.1, read as the reverse complement.
AATAACTAGCAATGGCAGTGGCATGGGATTTTGCACAATCTTTTCTAAACTTATCATCCTTCAATAGTTTAGCTTCCTCTTTATTCGTCATGAAGGCATGCTCTACTAATACCGCACTCATATTTGTCCCCCTTAACACCTGGAAATCTGCTGTTTTCACTCCCCTATTTCTTAATCCTGTTGCTTTTATAATTTCCCCATGAATAATATTTGCTATATCTTTTGTTCTCTGTGGGGTTATAGGATGGATATAAGTCTCTGTTCCTCCTGCAGTGTTCCACCCTCCATTTCCAAAGGCATTAGCATGTAGAGATAAATATAAATCTGCTTTCCAATCATTGGCTTTCTTTGTCCTTTCTGACAATGGAACATCTCTTTTTCCCGTAGGATCATGAACAAATAGCACATTTACATTTTCATACTTCATTAATTCATTCTTTAAGTATTCCGCAACCTTAACATTAAATTCAAATTCTTTCATTCCATCTGGTGTTCTTTTTCCTGCCGTATTAAGACCATGACCTGCATCTATTGCTATTTTAACCATTTAATTTTCCTCCTCTTCTTTTATAAGCTTACTAGGACCTTTCTTATTACCTTCCTTAATCTGTATAAGATACTCGGCCAAAGGTTGAAATTGCGGTACTCCCATAGCTGTAAGATTCTCCAGTAAGGATAACCCCTCCATAGAAAAATAAAATAAAATAGCCCCTGTTCTTATGCTACCAGTTTGGCCAAGGGCTTGGTCCACAATATTCGCAAAGGCTATCATTATCAATATCCCTACTTTTTTGTTAAGACCTCTTATACCTGTTTCAGAGCTTGTACTCTTATGTTTCTTAGAATTCATTAGCCCGGTGACAATATCGAACGCCATAGTGAACAGTAGTAATTTAATAAATAAGTCGTATCCTCCCACCATGGCCCCGAAAACACCTCCTACAAATCCTATTATTCCGCCAATACTCCATTCTGTCCTACTGTAACCAAACATTTCTAATATAAAGTTCTTTATAGTTTCCATCCTTTCTCTCCTTTCTTTTCATAATAAAAAGAGACCCCTTGGGGATCTCTTAGCTGTACTTTCTATATTGATGCTCAAATTTCAAACATTGAAGTTGAACATAGATCTATATTTCTTTTGCAGGGCTTAATTCTAGTTTTGCCCTTGAATGGTTTACTATTTCTTGATTGATATGGCCAAATGCGCTAATCCCTAAGTATACAAACATAATAAACAAATTACCCATTAAAAGCGTGTAAAAAGCCTTATCGGTTGGAAATCTATCTGTCACGCCATGTGTTAAATTAAGAGAATGTAGTTTTATCATAAACCTACTCAAAATACCATCTACTAGCAGTAAAGGTATCATAGGGGCAGTAACTTTTTTCCACGGTATTTTCTTGATAATCTCCTCCACTATTTTGCCCTCCTTAAATGATAGTTTAATGCTATCATGAAAGAAAATGCTATTGATAGTGGTTTCAGAACTATGCTAACATCTTCTGTGAAAAGAGATGGAATCCAGCTAAGAATTATCATCAAAACGGAAGATGCAAATAATCCTAGGTAAACATTCCTTTGGATTTTTAATATTTTGTTTATTTCTGATTTAATTTCAGCATTCATATCTATTACCTTCCCTTCAATATAACTGCTAACTTTATTATACTCTATGGTTCTTCTTAGCGTTATATGTGTAGAAGAATTATTAACTATAATCGGCTGTTTTATAACACTATTTATGGAAGGTCTTGAAGTAAATTTATTTGGTGTTATTGATGGGCAAGGCACTTGAAACATATTGTTAATATTAAGCTTTACTGCTGTTTCCATTAATACCAGCCCCTTTGACTATTATATAATCATCTTTTAGCTTAGTATTATCAAATATTACTTCGTATTTATATTTTCCTTCCTTCATAAATACTACATTCCTTAAATCAAAATCGCCAACAAAGCCATCTATTTTTGGAATATTTTCCTTGTTAGGATTTGGTGGAATTTGTATGATTCCAGTATCTACAACTATATTCCCATCTGGATCCATCAATTTATACTGAAAAGCATGCTCTTTAGCAAAATCAAACTCATTAATCCCAAATATTACCGAAAACGATAATTGACCTGGTACAAAGGCTGGTTTTAATGAAAGTAAAGGTGTATTAATTGTTTGAATATTTTGTCCGTTAATAAAATCATTTCTAGTTTCATTTGCATACATAAAAGTCATTAGTTTTGCCAATTTCATTCCCCCTTATATATCTTGTCCTATTCTTGTTTTATGTTGATTATAACATAAAGTGGTAATTATTACATATTTATTGTTAAATATACTCACATATCTTATCGATTAATAGGGGGATTTTAAAGAAATATTTCTTTGGTTATGTTGTGACAAATAATAAAAAAGAGGACTCATAAGATATCTCAAAAGAAGGGCATAAAAAATACACCCTTCTAGGTGCTGAGTTTTGATGCATTTATTTCTATTCTACAGTGCTCTCGTCTACTGTTGGCTTCCCCCCCCATACCGACAAGATAGCATTTCTTTGCTGTTCAGGTAATTCTGTTTCTACTTCCTGTCTACCTCTAACACTATTTACATATGCTCTCCTATGGGGCTGTCCTATGGGATATTCCATGCCTTCATGATTTATATATTGTTGTTTTTTAACACTTACACTATTTTCATTAAGCATATCTAAAGTTATTTTTTCTATCATGCTTACGCCTCCTTAATTATCCTATATGGTAAACACCACTACCATGTATATATTTAGTACTTGTGAATGGCACAGCTTGTGCAATAGCTTGGGGTGACGAACGCACTCGTATATCTGTACCCCTAATGCTTGCATAATCAGTAGCGCCATCTAGGTTAGATGGTGCTACTATATATCTGTACCTATCTGAGCCACTCGAATAAAACGGAAGTCCAGTTATAATATAATAGCCCGTACAGTTAGTAAAAGATTCAACATTCATCCTAAATGTTATATAGACTAAATCGCCTATTCTAACATAAGTTCCAAATCTCTCGTAACTTCCGTAATCTGCCACCCCATCTCCATTAGTAGTAGACAGCTCGGCACTCCATGACCCTCTCTCAATTTCTAGTCCATGCACCCCACCACTTTGCTGCATAGTTTCTGCCAGATGTAAATCGTCTTTAGTTTTCAATTCATTAATAGCACTTACTAAAGTTGATTTATCTATTGTTTCTAAAAATGAAGGATCACCTATTTTCTCATAGAATTCTCTATCAAAAAACTTATCTAAACTTTCCCCTGTGTCGGGATCTATGATAGCCTTTGGGACTGTTTTAGGATAGACAAATCTACCAAATCTATCTTTAAATGTATCTATCAGTGCCATTAAATCACCTCTCTTTGAAGATTCTGTTTTATTGGGTTAAGACGCATTAATATTCGAATACGCCTTAAAGCTCTCTGTCTTCTTCTACAATTTCATAATTGGTTATTCCAAGATTTTGCGCATTATCCATCAAAGTTTTTTTAATTTTTTCCTTATCATTTTCAGTTATACTCATTGCCATCACTTCTTTATCTGTATGGTTATCTATTAATACTAATATCATTTTTATTCACCTCCATGGAACATCGCTGTGGTATATATTATCGCTGCTTCTGTGATTGTCCCAGTTTTCTGCCATGTAAGTTCCAACCTGCCGTCTGGCTCAATACTTCCTACAGCTAGCACAGAGCCACCTGTAGTATTACTCAAGCTTATTAAGTTAGTGCTTCCCCCTGTCATTATCCCGGATGAATGTTGACTCATCCGATATTGTGCATTTGATTCTATAATTTCCCCCCAATTTGCAGACGGCGTATCATTAATACGTGCCATTATTGATATTCTTTTTGGTGGTTTTTGGAAAGGTCCTATATATGTCTTTGAACCAGATGATATATTAGCTAAAATAACAGATGTCCCAACAAGTTGCGTCATACTTTCTGCCTTATGTTCATCAACTTCTTGCCTTAGCTCATTTTTCGCACTTTCTAAATTTTTTATCTCTCTATCATGCCTAGTCAATACTTCCCCAGTATGTTCCTCTAAATCCTCTATATATTCCGTTTCATCCCCTGCACATCTTACAATGCCATCTAACATCTGATTCAAATTTTTGCCTGAATCTTTATCTGCAACTGCTTCTGTGATGGTACGGGGGAAAAGATAATTGCCATACTTATCTTCTAGGTAGTCAACTATCGCACCTCTCATTTTTTTAAGCATCTAATCACCTCTCTTTATTTCCATTCTCCAATAGCATGACAACTAACCCTGTATAACGTTTTATCATCAAAAATTCCCCCTTCTACAACCCTTACATTGCCCCCAGATTGTGATAAATTGACAACGTATAGGGAATGTAGTGTTGTACTTTTACCAGCACCATTTATCTGTTTGATAGTTGCTACAGGAATCACAACAGGAATATAGGTAAAAATGGCGGGAAAAGTCCAGTAGTTTTGTGCATAGACATTGTCTGCACCTATAATTTCTAAATTTTTGATATAACATGACATAGTTCCATCAGCGTATTTTACATACACCCCATTATCATTACTTCCTTTCTCCACTATTGAACCCATAGCAATAGATGTTTTTAACTCTTCACTAAGCTCTTGCCTTGTAATTCCGTCACTCATATAATCACCTCTCCATTCACTTGTACTGTTCTGTTGGTAGATCTACTTTTCTAGAGTTATTTTTCATCATATTTATACCGCCATTTTTTAGATATAATAAAACCCAACAATACCATAAAATTGGGTATTATCTTTGAATTCTTCATTAGTTAAAGTACCATAATTTGAATCTGGTACATTTAGTCTTAGCCATATTTCATCTTTACTACCTACAATGAGTCCTATAGGCTGTTGATTGTCAGCATAATTTAAGCGATAATAGTTCCCAAGACTAACGCTATTATAAACAAGCGGTGAATCACTAGACACAAAAGGCAAGCCCCTAATTGTAGCAAACCCTATTGCTGTTCCTTTGCTGGCTAAACTAAGCCTGATCTTAAAATAAACAATATTCCCAATCCTTGTATATACACCATTTTGGGTACCAGCATAAACTATTCCTTCTTTACTATCTCCGAAATGTAGTTCTGGCGTAAAAGTTCCTTCCTCATAATCTTGACTTACTATGCTTCCCAACCCCTGTACTCTGTTACTCGGTAAACTATCAATAGCAATGACCTTCCCGCTTACTGAACCATCTTCTCCTATAGGTATGTTCTTCCAAACTTCAATAACTACCCTTGACTGCACTTCTAATGCCTTCGTAAGAGTGATGAGTCCACTTTCTGATACGGTAAAATAATCTGAGTCTCTAGAGACCGTATTAATATATAATTTTACTGTATCTGTTTGCTTGTCAAATGTGTCTAGTGGTATGCCAAACTCTTTAGTGCCTGATGGTATAGAATTAAATTTATACTCAAATACACTTAGCTTAGGTATTCCCGTTTCAGTAATTAATGTAATTTGACTATCTGTATAGTTTCTTGCGTATTCTTTAGTGGCGTAATCTTCTTCTAACTGTCTCTCTATTTCCCTAGTATCACCTATAAATATTCTATCCTCGAGAGAAACTTCTTCTGCCTCATTAGCCACACGAACATCTCCTGAAATCTCTTGCCCATTGTATGTCAAGAAACCTTCTTCATTTTCATCCAAATTGTCTATCACGGGCTTATTGTCATGATTATGCTTAAACTTTTCTCTCTCTGTTTCATTTTGTTGTCTTATAATCTCATTATCTTTTCTAGTATTTTCATTGGTTATTCTAATTTGCTCTGCATTATTTCGATCAATTTCCCCTTTGATTCGACCACTTGTTTCATCGCCTTCTGCTAAAACTCTTTCTTGTTCTTTTGATATCCTTATAGACTCATTGTTTTTTCTATCTGACTCATTTGACTTTCTAGTGTTTTCATTGGAAATTCTAATATTTTCCTCTGATATCCTACTAGCTTCACTAAAATTTCTCTCTTGTTCTTTTAAAACTCTAGACTGTTCATTTGTTTTTCTAATATTTTCTTCTGACAATCTATTCGTTTCTGCATTTTTTCTTTCTTGTTCTTCTGTCTTTCGCAGATCTTCATTCTGCTTTCTAGTGTCTTCATTTTCAACTCTGATATTTTCACTTGATTTTCTAGTATTTTCTTCCACAATCCGATTATCCTCATTTTCTTTTCTAATGATTTCATCAGATTTCCTTACCTTTTCATTTTGTACTCTCTCTTCCTCACTTTTTGCGGCATCTATCAAAATATCAATGAGACGTTGTTCATTTATCCCCTCAATAATATCATCTGTGATCAGAGTCTTTTTAACGTCAACATTGAATATGTGAGTTGAAAGGATCTTATCATCTTTAGTAAATCTTATTTCTGCATTAAGTATACCTTCGTGCTCCATTAGCTTTGAAGGATAAAGAATTTCGTATATCCCTTGCTCAACATCTTTATTTGTAGCAATTACCATATATACATCTTCTGATTTATGATGTTTTCCATAAAATTCGCATTCTATGCCAGTTGCATCAACCACCATATTATTGCATAGTAACTGTATCTCTAACCCTCTAGTCTTGTAATCCCCTTGTTTCCCTATTAAATATTCAACTACACCAATTTGTTCATTTATATTAAACTGAATCTTTTGCAGACCACCTAATTCTTTTAAGTCCATCTATATCACCTCCTTATAAATATTTTGTAGGAATAAAATCTTCTTTTATGTTCAGTTTGCCATTTTTTACTATAAAATGATGGGGACTTTGCATAATATAGCCATCGTAGTCTACTATAATATAGTCAAATATCTGCTCGTAATCTTGCTTTTCTTCTCCAAACCAGTTCATGTCTTGCTCTCCTGTACATAATTCTTTAATTATACTTGTCCTTTTGTTGTAAAATAGTGTTAGTTTATCAAATTGCATAAATCCACCTCCCTAATAAATTGCAATAAGTAATCCTTGAACATTACTCATTTCTAAATTCCTACTGTCTTTATGTACACATAGTTTATATCCAACCAAAGGCACTCTAGCTCTAGTATAATCATTCACATAATCTGGATGACCTGTAACCACTACTCTATGCAAGTTCCAATTTACTCCTGGTGCTTGCAAACTATCTGCAAATGCTACATATACAGTAAATTTCTTTCCTCTAAACTCACTTGGTAGGTCTATCCAGCGAACAGAAGATGATCCCACTACAAACCCTACCATGTGGATTAAATGGTGGTAAGTTTTTCCTGAGCCTGACACATACCTTTCCATTCCTGCACTGCTTATTCTCGTGTAGCTACCATCAGAATGATTATATCTTGAATATTGGTTTGTGTGAGTTGCGGTATCACCACTTTTACCGCCTAATACAAAGTTCCCTCCGTTAAGGCTTAAAGTGCTACCATTCCAGTACAGGGAATAATCATTAGGACTATTCCCTATTAAAAGGGTACCATTTGTAAGATCAAAGTGTACTTTTCCTCCCTTTAGCAACCCGCCTACAAAAGCATCTGCTATAAACCCTTTTCCATCTCCAAACGTTCTAAAATCAAATTCTCCATTCGATTTCTTGCTGCCTGCTATTCTGAATGCTCCACCTAGTAACTGTATAGCCATTGTGGCTTCTTCAGGATTAGGCTTATCATAGGTGATTAGCCCTCCACCTTCTTCACTTATAAAAACATATCCTCCCTGGGAATTCATTCTAGTATTTAGTTCATCCACAAGATCATTTAGAAATTGTGCGTTGATTGTGCCATCTTGATTAATAACCTGAGCTCTATCCCATACGCCAGCTCTATCCCTAAAGTTATCTATATATTTCTGCTGTTTATTTAAAAAATCGGATATATTAGGCAAGAAATTACTTAGAATTATATCGTTGTTTTCTTCTTCTAAAAGATCCCTTACTATCCTCACTGCTCTAGCCTTTAATCTTAACTCAGGAGTAAATTCTTTATCTATTACCGCTACACTATCCCCTAGTTCTGCCCCACCTAGATCTATTATCTTAACCTCATAGGTCACAAGAGGATAAGATACTTCTTCTAACCTCTTTTTAGTAAGCTCTAAAAGCTCCCCAGGATCCTTACAGTCATCAAACTCTACTTTGCCAAAAACATGAGCTTTTGCACCATTTCCTTTCGGTCTTCCCCAAATTAATCTAGCCTCGTTGTTTTCTACATATGCCTTGTTATTATTAATTTCGCTAAAATCCATCCTTCTACTATATCCTTCACCTACTTCTTCGCCTTTTCCATAGCCGTATAGAGCGGTTATTACATCTTCCTTATGAACTGTTTTCGTTATAAACTCTAAGTCCTTAGTGTAAGTAAATCTCTTACCTAAGTTCTGTCCTCTTTGAGCTAGTAAATCCACATATCTATGGGTTATTTTGTTTCCGCTAACTATTACCCTTGTTCTTATTTCACCTTCCCAAGCTTCTACCACCTTTTGCACTGCTTCTTTGGAAGATATATGATTAAAGTTTATACTCGCTATGCCTAAATCATCAACAATACCTACTTCCCAGCGTGTAGGTTCCAATGCTACTTGAAGGCCTACGTTAGCAGTTACATTATATAGCCTTTCATCTTCTATATAGTCTCCTAGGGTTTCGTAAAAGCTACTTTCACAAAATAAATTCTTTTCTATTCCTACTTCTGCATGTGATTCTTCTATCTCGTTGACGATAAACTCCTGCCAATTGCCATATTTGTCCTTATAGGTAACTTTATAACCTTTCTGAATATTTTGATCCAAGGTAATTAGTCCTAGAGTATCCTCCCCGTTTATTTCCTCTGTATGTTTGGCTTCTAATATATTTTTTAATGTTCCAATTAGTTTTTCTTCTTTATTAAATAATAGAAATTTCATCACAGCCACCTCTCCCTATATTCCAAGGTAACGTTACCACTAGATACTAGTATTTCAAACTCTCCTACAGGTATAGGGAAAAAGTCACTTTCCAGATATAGCCTTGACATTAGAGAATATCCATTTTTAGCAATATATTCTTCTTCTAAATCAATCACTACAATATCTCCCGATATAAAATTATCTTCCAAATATAAAAACTCCCCTGTGTTTAGGAGAGTTACTTTTAGATGGTCCATATTTTCTATTATTTCAACGATAATTATACCAAGGGATTGATAAGTACCCTTATTGTATGCTTTTAGTCTATTTTCAAATTGTATTTTTCTAAGTTGACCATAGGCGATAGGATCAGGACATATAAAATTAAGCATAGTATTTCCATAATACAATATTTCATCTAAGTCCGTATCCCCTTCTAATTTGGCCATATAGAACTTGTCTAACTCATCGGGGAATCTTAATTCATTAAGATTTGGAGTATATAGCGTATTAGCCAAGTGTCTTATAATAATATTTAAATTCTCTTTGCTAGATCCTTTTATCTCAATCTCTGCCGATATTGACCTTGGTTTTATTTTTGTTCTTCTGAGAGTCACTCCATCTCTCCCTGGTCTTTGTTGTGTAATATTTTCTATAGGAGGCAGCATGCCTTTTTTAATATTTTTAATTTTAAAATACTGTCTTAAATCTATACTACCGAATATCATATTGTCGCTACCCCCATTCCTCTTCCTTTTCTTTTTCTTAATCTATCTAATTCTTGGGCTACTTTTTCAATATCACTTTCCTGTCTAATCACAAACGTATTGCCAGTAATAGTGGTACTATTATCAGAATCATCATGATTTTCCACTATTCTTTCAACCCCATTTTTTTCACTTCCGGCTATAATTTTATTTCCAATGCTACTAGATTCAAAATCAACCATAGCTTTCATTTTTCTAGTTAGCTTTGAAAGTTCATTGTCTACATCTCTCTCAAGCTCCGGCATACCCTTTTCAATCCCTACACCAATACCAAGGGTAAGGTTTTTCCCAACTTCATCTCTCATTACAGTAGATGGAGACTTGATTCCAAATATACTTTTTATGCTCTTCATTATAGAATTTCCAAAACCTTCTATCTTGCCTAAGACCCAATCTTTAGCATTGTTAATTCCATTCCAAATGCCTTGTACTAGGTTATTTCCAATATCTTTAGCACCACCAAATACGTCCTTTATACTGCTTATAACCTTTATCCCCATACCTTTTGCAGTCGTTACTAAGGATTCTACTAGTATCTGAACACCTGTAATAAGATGTTCTACCAATCCTTTTCCAATCTTAGGAGCATCCCAAAACACATCTTTAATGGCTTGAATTGCATTATCTGCAAGTCCCTTGGCTGAACTTCCTAGGTTTTCAACCATACTAACTAAACCATCTTTTAATTTAGTAATAACACCTTTTCCTAGGTTCCACCAATCATACAATGTAAAGGCATTTTCTATCGCCATAATTATGGCTGGGATATTTTCTATAAGCGTGGGAATAGAATCTATCAATCCCTTTATTAATTCTAATAAGATTTTAATGCCCATCTTTAATATCTGTGGTAGCTGTTCGGAAATGGCATTATAAAACTCATTTATTATTCTTGGAACTTCTTCTATTAGTTTTGGTAGATTCTCTATAATCCCCTCTACCAATGCCATCATTAATTGTATCCCTGCATCTATTAATAAAGGTAGATTATCAATAATTATGTCTGCTACCATTATTACGGCATCTATTATTTGGGTGATTAGATCTGGCAATATTTCAGCTATACCGGTAATTAAAGATATCAAAAGTTCTGCACCAAGTGTAATGATTTCTGGTAGCAATTCTAATACAGTTGTAATCAAGGTTTGCACAATCGATAAGGCTGATTCCACTATATTAGGGAGATTTTCCCTTATTCCTTGTATAAAGGACATAAGCATATTGCCTGCTGCTTGCAATAATGTGGGGGCATATTCAGCTACTTTTGATATCATATCTGCAAATATTTCACCTAGGACCTGTACTGCACCTTCAAACCCTTTAGGAATACTTTCTAATCCATCACCAAAGTATTCAGCCCTTACACCTAATTCTTCCATACTGTCTTGTAGGTTTTCATTAAAGTTCAAAACATTGGTTAATCTCTCCACGTACCCTGTAAGGGTTTCTACAACATCTTTAAGAGGGTTATCAAAGCCTTTATAAACGGATATTCCCAATTCCTCTAAGGCACTTTTCAGGCTCTCTATTTTCCCTTTTAAGTTATCGTTTAGGGTTTCAGCCAGTTCCCCAGCGCCTGCTTCAAAGTCCATTCCTACTTTAGTAGCAGCTATTCCCATTCTTAAAAGTGCAGTCCCTGCAGAGACTGTGGCTGTTTCTACTGTTTTTAAGGCTTTTCCTGCAACACTACCAAGCTTCTTTATCCCTGTTTCAAAATCTTTTTGATCCATCTTAATATTAAATATTAAATCTTCATCATACGCCATTATTCCACCTCGCTTTCACGAATGTTGAATAACGGCTCAAAGGCTCACTAATTATTCAATCTTTATCTCAACTTCTCTTTTGCATTTTTTGCATTTTATATATATATTTTGGCTTTTAGCCTGACTTTCATAGATCAATAGTTTTTGTCCGCAGTAGGGACATTTAAACCAACTTTTATTTTTAAAACAATATAACCACCTCATTTCTTGCATTAAAAAAGCATCCCTTAGGATGCTAAAATCTATACCTTCCAACTCTTTCCACAGCTTTGGCAAATTGCTTGACTATGCGTTCTACTTGTTACTTTATTCGGTTTGAATATTTTAATGATTAACCATGGTAGAGTTAAAAATACCCACATAACCGGCTCAAACCACCAGCCTATGAATATCCAGTATAGAATGCCATGCCTTTTATTTTTAACATGTGTAACAGCCTGTACATTAACATTTTCACTCTTACATTTAGGACAAATCATAACGATACCCCCTCATTCAGTATTTATCCATAATATACCAGATAAATAAATAATGCACAAGGTTAAAGCATATTAAATATAGCACTATTAAAATCTCTTTCCTTCTCTTCTTGTGTTCTATTGTCTGGTAGAGCATATATCTTTTTCATTTTTCTATAATATTTCTTTTCCTGTTCACTCATATCATTATCAATTGAAATAGCTCTATAACCCATAATTTTGGATATAAGATTATCCTCTTTTAAACTTTTAAATAGAGCCCTAAATTTCCACCAATGAAGATATTCTACGTCCTGCAAATCTATTCCATACTGATCTAAAAAAGCAGAATAGATATACTCATCATCATACTCAAATGAATATATCACCTCTACTTTATTGGTTGGTTCATCTTTTGCACCATTACTACCTTCATCATTTTCTCTCGCACAACTATAAAACCACAATACTTTTTCTATAGCCTGTATAGGATCATGGGGTAATTTTGGATAATATAGATTTAAAGCTATATCTATTTTTTCATTGTCTACAAGGGTATTATCTTGCATTAATAGTTCAAACAGTATGCTAATTCTAAAATCTGTATTGAGTTGATACTCTATATCATCAATAACCACTGTTTCTGGTACTAGATCTATCAGGATATTCATTCTTACTTCTTAGCACGCCTTTGGGGCCTGTTGGGGGAATATGCTTGAAATTTAGTATCTCTATCTGCCTTTACTTCATCCATTAGATAGTTTATTATGTCTAAGCAGTCAAATAAGCCTACTTCCCTACCCACAAATATCTTTTTACTAGCTCCCTCACCTAATATGGAATCAAGTGTTTTAATGCAGAACTCTATTGTCTCCTCTAAAGCTACAACATAGTCTTCTCTTTTTGTCAATTCATTGCTTAGTTTTTGTGCATCCTCTGAAAAGGTCAACACTCTTTTTACGAGTTCAGGATTTGTTGTATCAAACTCAAATAAATGTCCTGATATATCAAGTTTTAAATTATTATTCTTAAATTCAAATCTCTTTGCCATAGGCTTTAAACCTCCTTATTATATTCCTGCTTCATCATCTTTAGTGAATGTACAAGTTTCCCAGCCATCAGTTGAAGTGGCTTCCCCTTCTATTCGTGACCCCTTTACTTTAAATGTACCGCCATAGGTATAGGCATCTACATTATCGCCTTCAGTTCCAGGCACTACTACAAAGTCTCTTTTTACTGCTTTAAAGCTATTTTCTGTGGTTCCCGGTTGCGTAAGGTCTACTACTGCAAGAGTAACCATAGCTCCATCACCGATTTTTTCCTTGTCTATAATGTCTACTAGTTTTTCGTGCACTGGATCGTTCTGCATTTGGTCAAATGTGAAATCAATTGAAGTAGATATTGCGACTACATCTGTAGTTTCAAAAGCTTCATCTATATATTGTCTTGTATATTCCTTTGGGTTTTTGTTAGTAGATAAAGCCGTAAAACCCTTCATTCTATTAAATGTACCAGCTTCTCCATCTAAAAAAGCAACTTTCTTATTTCTTGGTGTAAACATTTTATAACCTCCCTAATTTTCATAATAAATTAACCTACATTGTATTTGATATCTTGCATTATCCTCACTAACATCAAATAAATAACCTGTTGTTAGTGCTTCTAATCCAATAGCTTTTTTATTACCTTCTAATAGTGGTAAATTATCCTTTTCTGTTTGTTCATCTAACCAATCGCTAAATTCTTCATAAAACTCACTATTTTCTAAGTTTTGTAAAACATCAGCTCCATAATATTCTCTAGATCCAAACACGAATACATATTGTTTCAAAACCCCGCCATCTACATATCTTTTAATAATACCTGTGGTAGGTTGGCTATCAATAGTGTATTCTGTTGGTTCCACTCCTAAAAAGTCTACGTTTAGCCTTGCAATTTCATTCAGCAGAGGACAATTTAAGAAATATTCTCTTACTTTTTCTATAATCACTTCTTCTCACCTCTACCCCCAGCAATTTTAGCACCACCATTCAGAATTATTCTTGTTAATCTTAGTGGTAATGCCTGGTGTTTTGTCAACTAGTTCTTCTATTTCAAACAAATAATTATTCTCCTGTTTTATCTTCTCTAGTTGCTCATTGATCCCGACTAACTCACCATTGTTAAGCTTAAGTCCTTCTAAATCAAGCAAAGCCTTTACTGCCTTTACATTCCTAGCCTTAGCACCTGCTAAAGCCTTTTCTAATGCATGGTCAAACTGGAGTTTCTCTATATCTGCCTTAGCTTGAACTTGAGTGTCTTCAAGCTTTTTTTGGAAATCCCTTGCCGATTGCTTAATTGATTCAATATCCATCTCTTTATAACTTTCAATTTCTTTGTTGGCTGTGTCTAATTGTCCTTGTAAGGTTTTTACTTCTTTTTCTTTCGTTTCAGATAAAGTCTTGTATTTCTCAATATCTTTACCATTCTCAGCCATAATCTTGTTTATTGTTTCTTCCTCTAGCCTTAACTCTTTTAAAAACTCTCTTTTCATAACTATCTCCTTTCAATCTACGCTGATTTACGTCAGTTGCTTTGACTCGATTTGCTAATATATCGTCTTAGCACACGAATTTTAGGCATTAAAAATAGACCTTTTAATGACATATCTAGGTCAATGCAGTTTATAATTATTGTTTTCGGTTCTGTTCATATATCATCTTCCATCTTCTATATCACCTACTCAATTCCATTATCTTTAGAGTTTGGATTATTCTGATTAGGTAACATCTCTAAAGCCTCGCTTTCAGTAACACCATAACGCCATTCTAAATATTTCTCAGGTTTGATTAATCCTACTGCAACCTCTTGCATCTTTATTGTCTGTTCTGTTGCGGTATCTACAATCAAGCTATCATCAAAATCAAAGCTTGTTTCAGGTTCTATAATAGGCTTATTTAAATAGAAATTCCTAAGTATCGACATTGCATCTATCGTATCAATTAAAGCTTTCTTTAAGGCTTTTTGTATATCTACGACAGTGGAATAAGACCTTTGTTTACTAGCCTTTATTTCCTCTGCTGTTTTAGTACCTATTTGCATGTCTGATAATGTTCCATATACTAATCCACATGCAAATTCTATTCTCATAAGAATTTTATTTAATCCATTAAATAAAGACTCATCACGGATAGGTGGATTAAAGACTTCATAAAATCCATCGTTCTGATCTAGTCCAAGATTTCTGAATAACCTTTCTTTTCTCGAGGGTAATTCATTACTATTCTTTAGAGCTGTTATATCCGCATCTATAGCTAGTTCTGAACCTTCATACTCCCATATAATCCTAGAATACTGTTCATCTGCATCCTGAATTAAACTTGTAGCTCTTGAATAGCAACTAACCCCTAATGGACTTGTTAAATCTAAGTTGTTAGCCTGAGGATTCCTAAAGTACCCAAACAATGGCTTAACTACATTATTTATAATTGCAGTTTCTGCTAGCGAAGCCCATCTTTCAACTGAATGTAACTCTATTCTTTTTCCTAATGTGCTTTCAACTTTTGTTCTAAAAGCAACATTATTGATTATATAACTACCTCCTGTAAGATCATGCTCTTCTATCCTTCTATAGATTGTATCCCTTTCTTGATATTCATCTATAAATACTATATGATCTATATTTCCTGCTCCATTAAAGCTTATTGGAATATATAAATCTGGTGTCACATAATCAATAACTATCTTGCCTCTGTCAATATAAGGTTTTAGAATCAATCCTCCTAAGGCTAATCCATATTCTGTAAACATTCTAGCATAATCAACTACATTTTGATAATCTTCATCTAATTCTTCATCATTAGCAATTTCTGACTTCATTTCTATTGTTGTTAATCTTGCTAGTTCACTAGCTATAGAAGCAGGTAACCCTATGCTTAAGGTTTCTGATCCTAACCATGGCGATTCATCCCTATACATATCTAACCATAGTTTGTAATTATTTGCACCAGTGGCGAATGTTTCTTGCCCATTTAACCTATCCTCTACTAATTTTATTGTCTTTTTATCCATTTCATCACCTACCTTTGTAGTACTTTAGTAAACTTCTCAAAACTATATTCAAATCCATCTAGTGTATCTATATCACTAGTCCCATCATCTAACCTAACTGG
Source organism: Irregularibacter muris (assembly GCF_024622505.1). Lineage (NCBI taxonomy): Bacteria > Bacillati > Bacillota > Clostridia > Eubacteriales > Eubacteriaceae > Irregularibacter > Irregularibacter muris. The sequence continues at coordinate 5,237 of NZ_JANKAS010000002.1, read as the reverse complement.
TCGTATCTCTTTAGGGTCCCATAATGGAGTAGATAATGCATTCTTCAGAGTTTCACAATGTTTAGTATAATAAAACCTATTATGAAAAAACACTCTTTGCAATGAAATCTCATTCCATCTGCTAGAGTGCCTTAACATAAATCTCCTTACTATCATTAAAACATGAAATATTACTTTTGTCTGTGGGGGAATTGTGGGTTATTTATTTTTCACTGCAATTTCTCTTATGTAATCATAACTATATCCTAGCTCATCCGCTATTTCCTTTAATGTTTTCCCTTCGATCATCTGCATATTCTTTACTTTGCATTTTAAACCTTTTAAGCCCCCTATACATTCTTCTATTTCTTTTATTTTGTTAGTATTATACTCAATATCACATTCATGAAGATATATTTCATTATCAATTCTGCTTATTTTTTCAATAACTTCATTTAAATCCATTGTTTTGTCTCCATGAATATTATCTGCATCTACATAAGATCTTCCTGAACTATATCCTTTTGGTCCTAATAATTTTACTAGTTTATCCCTTCTTTTTTGTGCTAACCTAATTAAGTTTTTTCTTATCTTTATTTCCTCTTTGTAGTCTTTAAGCGTATAACTCATACAATTCTCCCTTCACTTTTTTTCTTTTGCCTAGAGTACTCTCCACAAATATATCTAAACATCTATTCAACCTCCTATTTAACGCGTTTAAATTAAGCATATTTAGTCGCTTACCAGTAGGGTCCAAAGTCCTCCATTTTGCTATCAAAGTTAATACCAACAATCATAGTCTTTTTGTTTTTATATTTGTTTTTGGATGTTTTCTTTTTTACAATATATCTATTTCTATCATTCTTTCTATGCTTTGAACTCCCTGAAATCATATACTGTAATATCGCTTGTTTAACTTCAGTTACTTCCCTACGTAAGAAATTGTACATAGTCCTTAAATTTTCATCTTTTTTCAACACCGACATAAACATTTTAATTCTCCTCCTTTGGGTTGATTTGATTAGCCTCTCAATCTATAATTCAGTTCAGGACCTTCAAAAATTATCATTCTCCCTTTGCACATCTCTAAGATTCTACTCCCGATTGCCTCATCTATGTCCAGAAGATCCAACTCTGTTTTTTCACTGGATATCACTATGGGAAACCCGTTAAAGTACCTATGGTTAATAATTTCAAACATAATATTCAGGTCTGATTCTGTGATTCGCCCTTTGAATAGATCATCTATGATGAGCACCTTAGCATTTTGATATTTGCTAATTTGCCCCCTATAGTAAACATCATCTAGCATATTTTGCTTGAGTGCTGTAATGGCATTTCTGTATTCCATGTAAATTACTGGTATGCCAGACTCTATAAGCTGATTACCTATAGCTATAGACAAATGGGTCTTTCCAGCTCCTACTTGTCCTAAAAAAGCTATAGAATGATTTCTCTCTCCTGCTATTCGTTCAAAGTTTTGGATGTATTCTATGGCGGTCTTTTTAGCATTTAAGAATACCTTGTTTATAGGTTTAAAGTTTTCAAAAGTCCTATCTCTAAAGGACTTGGCTATGCCGGATTTTTCTAACATGTTATTAGCTTCTTTTAACTTTCTGCACTCACAAAAACCCACAATTTTTTCTTCAATCATGGTAAAGCCAGTATCTTTACACCTATTGCATTCAAACTTAGAAGGCTCTGAATTTTCTGAGCTGCTCTTCAGAATATTTACTCTTTCTATTAGATTGTTTATTGAATCCATGGATATTCCCCTTCTCTCTTATTAGTTTTAACGGCTTGCTTTTAAACTGTCTTTTCTCCCATGCTTCCTCAAGAACAGGCATGAAGTAATTAAATGACTTAATGGTGCATTTCCCATTACGCTCTTTGTTTGCCTTTACAGTGATGTCCATGGTCTCTAGAATAAAATCCACAGGATAAAGGTTGCAGGTATCAAAAATGATTTTTAAATCAGTACTGCCTACCACAGCTCTATTTAAGACATTAGCGGCATAATGTTTTTCTACAATTGCACATGGTGAAGGGTCAGCACCTTCGTCCAGTACAGGATCCTGTTGTACGGAGTCGGCATCCATATCGGCGACAGGAATATTTTCCTCTGGTTGGCCAGTAGTAATAGTAGTAGTAATAGTAGTAGTATATAATTCTTTACCTTCTTGTTTGTGCCCACCTACTGTTACCTTAGCGTTACTTTCGTCCCCGTCATATCCTTGGTAAACCTCATAATTTAGCACCTTATAGTGTGTTTCCCTTCTGTTCCCTTCGTCATATATTTCTAGCATCTTATTTTCTATCAGCCAATCTAATATTTTCTTGATTGTTTTAGGATTTGGGGTTTTAAAAATCCCTCTTTCATACCAACCTACCCATTCAGAAATTTTTCTTATTGATGTCAGCTTTTCACCCCTTTTTATAAGTTTCTTTTTTCCTTGATAAGGAATTTCATTGTCTTGGTGATTAGCTTCAAGCATAAGTCTTTCGCAAACCCTAAGATAAAGAGGTGGCATCTGGTATATATCGCTCTCTACTATCTGCCTATAAAGTTTTATATAGCCTTGGGACAATTAATTCACCTACTTTTTCATGTATAAAATATTAATTCTTGGTAATACTATAATTAGAGCGGTCTTTAGTCCCCCTTTTGACCGCTTTATATACATAAATAAGGTGAGTTATGGTTAGGGGACCGCTCACCTTATTTTGTTTTTTGCTACTGTTCTCCTTGTACTTCCCCTTCAGCCTCTATAAATGTATCCTCCGCTGGCACCTCACTCATATCTTCTTTAATCTCTTTCTTTACTGTTTCATCTATAAATCTTAAATATTTTATTTCTATTTTAGAAATTTAGTTGGTAAAAAAATTTGTTATTTTGCATTTTAATATCGTTGATAGCTCTGGCAGCATTTCTGCCTTAAACAAATAATCGCCATTTTCATATTTTAAATAAGTAGAAGCATTTTTAAAACCTAACTTATTAGCTAGTTCCTGCTGAGATAGATTCAATTTTATACGTCGTTCCTTTATATAAGCCAGATTTAACTGTTTCATTTTACACCCCCTGTAATAACTCAAATTAAATTTCTACTTTAGAAAGTTTCTAAGCTTATTGTATATTTCTATAACAGAAATGTCAAGCATATTTTAGTAATTTATTTCTATTTTAGAAAAAGGACTTATTTCTATTATAGAAAAAGTATATAATTAAATTGTTTCTGATTTAGAAATACGAATTGGAGGTATATAAATGAATGTGGGAAAAAGAATACAAAGTTTAAGAGAGCAAAAAGATATGACTCAAAAAGAATTAGCAGACAAAATTCATATAAATTATAGTGTTATGAATAGGATTGAGTCTGGTGAAAGACCCGTAAGGGATGAAGAAATAAGAAAAATTGCTGATGTACTGGATGTTTCCACCGACTATCTATTGGGCAGAACCGACATCCGCAACCCCTACGAGCCTGAAACTATAGCAGCCCATCATGACGGGGACGAATTTACCGAAGAAGAACTTCAATCTATTAAGGAGTTTAAGGAGTTTTTGAGAATGAAAAGAAAAAATAAAAACAATAAATAAGGCATAAAAGGGGGACGAAATATGAAATACGAAGCACTTTTAAAACTATTAGAAAATAAAGATGTTGAAGTAATAGAAATTCCTTTAGAAGGGGATTTAAAAGGCTTATATGCCGATAATGTAATAGCAATAAATAAAAATATTAATACATATACTGAAAAGGCTTGTGTTTTAGCCGAAGAACTAGGGCACTATCATACTACTGCGGGTGACATATTAGATCAATCTAAGATCGAAAACAGAAAGCAAGAATTAAAGGCACGTAGATGGGCGGTAGATAAGCTAATACGGATTGAAGACTTTATAGATGCTTTTGATGCTGGCGTGCAAAACAGAGCAGAACTAGCGGAGTTCTTGGGGGTAACTGAAAATTTTATTGAAACAGCAATAGATCACTTTAAGGGGATTTATGGTTTATCTCATACTATAGGGGAATATACGATATGTTTTAGTCCATTGGTTGTTTATAAAAAGTTTATTTAAGATATAAAGGAGGTTATATTATTGGACAAGTTCTTTAGGTTTATTCCAGGATTTAGGAGTAATATCCTGTGGAAAAAGATCTTGGCATCATTCTACTATTTACTAGCTTTTATATCCCTATTTGGGGATCTAGCAGCAGCCTCATTTCTTTTTGTAGGACCATTTGTAGTAATTTTCATTTATCAATTTAGCATTCCATAAGCGAAAATCAATTTCTTCTGCTAAGGCTTTAATAGCTTTTATAGCACCGGCTATTTTAATGTTTATTGCCTTAGGTTCAATTACTCCGGATACAGTTGATCAATCTAATTCATCCTTGCCCCAAAGTTCCATTAAAAACCAAGATAAAATTAATGGATCCGTTAGCCAAGTGCAACCCAGCGGGAAGCAGGAAAACAAGAATCAAAGTGAAGAACAACCAGATGATAAGCAGGAAGAAAAGGCCCAAAACAAAGAAGAAAAAGCAATTGAATATGAAGAAAAAGAAAATTATACAAATAAAGAAAAAAAATCTACATCTACACCAAAGAAAGAAAATACATCAACTGCAGCTGTTAACTCACCTATTCAAACAGAAAAAACAACTGTAACAAAGCAAGCAAGCTCCAATACTAATAAAGCTTCATCAAGTAAGCAATCAACAAAGACAATTACTTCAAATAAAACAAATACAATTACTTCGAATAAAAAAGCTCCAAGTACAACTACATCAAATACTAAAAAATCAACATCATCTGCACCACCTAAATCTACTTATAATGGTGAAGCAAATAGCAAAGTTACTGCTTCTTATGTTGGCAATGCGAATACTAAGAAATTTCATAAATCCGGTTGTTCAGCTATAAAGAAAATGAATCCTGACAATGTTGTTAATCTATCTTCAAGAGACACAGCAATAAATGGAGGATTTAATCCTTGCGGTATTTGTAAACCATAGTAAAATATATATACTTTACAAAGCACACTGTTTATCTAGTAAATTAGCAGTATGCTTTTCTTTTTATAATAATAAATACTGCAAGATAACAAGGACCATTGTTTTAATGGTAAGCGTCTTTTAATAACATGTACCAATAAATAATGGCGGCCAAATGGCCGCCATTATTATCTATTATTTCGACTTGCATGCTGCCTGAACCTGTGGGTTCCATGGAAGTAGCTTGTCTAGAAAAT